>CANKTH010000055.1 GCA_947486185.1 Deltaproteobacteria bacterium | reverse complement strand
CCGCCCGCCCGTGCCTCTTCGAGGGTCAACCCCATCGCCAGGTAGTACGCACAGAAACATAAGATCGCGCCGAGGAGCAGCGCCGGGGTGACCATCGGGTGGGAGCTCCGACGCTGTGCCACCACCAGAAACACCGCCAGGACCGCCGCCCAGATCCAGCGAAAGAACACGTCGGAGTGGAACAGCTCCCCGACAGTGCCCGAAGTCAGCGGGCTCCCCGTGAGGATCGGCAAGGTCCACACGACGATCAGCCAGCCGGTACCCGCGAGAAAGCCCCCGAGCACTGGGTGCGGAAGGAAACGGATCACGTGTCCCAATCGCAGCCTGCCAAGCACGAGCAGGCCGACGCCCGTCGCGATCGTAGACAGGGCCAACGCAGCACCAACCGTTGGGAGCAGACTCTCAGGTTGGGCGGACGCGGCCACCGCGCTTGCCACCGAGCCGACGAGCAGCGCCTGGAGGATCGAGGAGGTATCCTGAAGCGCCGGGATCGAGGCGGGATGAGGCGACCGGATGGTGGCGACGAGCACCAAGCCGGCCAGGGAGAGCAGGCAGAGCGCGACGCCCGAGCCGACGTGGCTCGCGAGCGGCCCGGAAAATATGAGCGCCGCCACCGATACCGCATCGATAACCAAGAGGAAACCGACGAGGGTACCAGCGAATATGCTGGACAACAGCCCGCCGGAGGGCGGCGTCGCGGGCGGAGTGGCGGCCGCCGAGCTCATGGGGATCGGCGCCGACCGTGCGGCCCGGGTGAAGCCGACGACCCGACACATCGGCGACGGTCACCGGAACAGGCAGGCGGGGGGAAGGGCATCGACCCATGAACCTAACCGTTCGCCGGCCCGGGCACCATCCGAGCAGCTCGTTGTAGCTGGCCGCTCCCGCCCGGTCTATGGTCCAGCCGCCCCAGGTTGGATCATGCCCCTGTTGTTCCTTCTCGTCGGATGTGTGCAGTCCGTGAAGGTGGGTGAGCCGCCCGCCGAGCTGAGCCTGTCTGGCCCGTCCGTACTGGATCCCTGGCGCTCGGGGAGCGTGAGCTTCGAGGTCGACGCGCGCGGCGGGGAGCGCCTCGAGGTCTCTGCGGTCGACGGCGCCGGGGCGATACAGTGGGAATACCAAGGTAAAGCCGAGGACTTCACTTGGGATGGTCGAGATCGCTCCGGTAGGCTCCTGCCGCTGGGGCCGATCACCCTCGTCGCACGCCTGGCCGACAGCCCCGCCGAGCCCGAGGCGAGCTTGGAGCTTCAGCTCGTCGATCTTGGCGTGCTGACCGGACAGCTGGGGGGAGACCGGATCGCGCTGATCTGGCACAACTACGGCGGCGCCGGCCGCTGGTACGACGGCGGCGTCGACCGCCCCACCTTCGGGCTCGGCGCGACCCACGACGGCGCCTCCCCGGTCGAGGTCCCGACCCCGTGGGACGACCTCGACCGGCCGCCCGACCCGGACACCCTCACCAACATGCCGGCCGCCTACGCCTGGGACGCGCGCCCGACCCTGAGCCTGGGCCTCGGACCCGATGCGGGGGGCGGTGTGACCCCTGCTATCGAGGGTTGGACCCTGGTGGAGGGTGAAGTCGGCCCCAACGCGCTCTTGGTGTTCCAGAAGGACGAGGCCCTCGCGAACGGGCCCGATGTCGTCGAGCCGGAGCTGTCTCTGGAGTTCCGCTCATCGGGAAGGGTGGTCGCCAGGGTGGCGGTGCCTCTGCGTATCTACGCTTTGCTGGGCGAGCCCACGTTTGAGTCCTCCGAGCTGCCTTACGGACCGTGGGTCGCCGTGATTGATCCGCTGCTCCGGAGCATCAGCGGCGTTACGCCCGACCGCGAGCAGGTGACCTCGGCGGTGGTGGACCACATCTACGATGAGCTGGGCCTCGCCTACGACACGCAGGCGGGCGCGTCGGCTTACGCCTTCTACCAACGTTTTCCCTATGACGACGCACACCTGGACCTGAGCAGCTTTCTGTACCGCCGCTTCGGCTCGATCATCAACTGTAGCGACTGCGCCGCGTTGGTTGAGGCCTTCTCCAACATGATCGGCGCCGAAGCCTACTACAGCATCATCACCCCGAGCTTCGACCTCAACGAGATCAAGGCAATCGGCGCGGACGCCTTCACCAACTGCCCATTTGGCCGCGGCGGATGCGGCTTCTCCTACCATGCCGTCGTCACGGGGTCGCTCGACACCGAGGTCATCTACGACGCCACACTGGTGCTGGACGGCGACGACGATCCCGGCGACAGCCCGTCCACCGAGCTTCGGGTTCATGCCTTGTACGCCGACGTCTACCTGGATCGGCTCGTAAGGTCGGGCCGCCCCTCCTACCGCTACACCCAGTCGGGGACCCTCCAATGATCACCCTCCTCCTCTCGGTTGCCCTGGCGGCGGGGCTTCACGCCGGGATCCCGGTGGATCACCCTGCCCTTCGTTCTCCGAGCTTCCTCACCCCGGAGATCGGCTGGATGGCCGAGGTTTCGGGTGGTTGGGCAAGGATTTATGTGGGTCGCACCGAAGCGGACGCCGTTGAGTGGCTGGAGCGCGCCCGGGTGGGCCTGGTGATCGCGCCCTCCCGACTGGAGAAGATCGGCGATGAAGCCTGGGGAGACGGGCAGCAGCTGGTGCTGTTCCGCGACGGGAACGTCTGCGTCAACGTCCGGGTGTCCGCTGGCGCGCTGGTGCACGCTCAGACCCTTCACGCCGCCATCGTGACCGGGCCCGCGTGGCCAGCTGCCCCAACCTTCCGCTCCGACACGGACGGACTTCACATCGTCGCGGGCGATGCGGTGATGGTGCAAGTAGAAGGCTCGGTGTTAGCGCCCGGATCCGGCTGGGTGGTCGATGCCGAGCCGCGTCGGATCGTGGTGTGGGACCGTTACGGCCGGCCGGTGGTTTGGGCGCGCTGAGGGCGCGCCTTGTGGTGGTGGCGCGTTTCATCCGCCCAGCCGCTATCTTGTGGGCATGCGAAACCTGCTCCTGCTCCTGACCTGGGTGGCCTGTCGAGAGGATGGCGACCCCAAATATAGCGTAGACGCCGATAAAGACGGCATTCGCTCAGACTCGGACTGTGACGACGCGGATCCGGGGGTAGGCGCCCCGTCCGTGTGGTACCTCGACGCCGACGGCGACGGCTGGGGTGGCGAGGTCAGCGACAGCTCGTGCGAGCCGCCTGTCGGTGCGGCCTTGGAGACCGGCGACTGCGACGACGCCGACCCGACCGTCGCCCCGAACACCCCCGAAACGTGCGACGGACGCGATCAGGACTGTGACGGGGTGGTCGACGAGGGCCTCGCCGTCTCGACCCTTTACGCGGACGCAGACGGGGACGGCTTCGGCGACGATGGCTCCGCCGAGGTGACCTGCGCGCCGGAGGCCGGGGACGTCGAGGTGGGCGGTGACTGTGACGACCAGGACGCGCTGCGTGCCCCCGGCCTGCCCGAGCGTTGTAACCAACTCGATGACGACTGCGACAGTGAGATAGATGAGGAACTACCTACGTTTGAGCACTACACCGACACCGACGGGGACGGTTATGGCGAAGACGCCACCCTGACGGTAGATTGCGTCGAGGACGTGACGTCGGCACAAGAGGGCGGTGACTGCGACGACGAGAACGCCGATTTTTACCCGGGCGCGCCGGAAGCCGACTGCGAAGACCCGGCGGACTACAACTGTGACGGCAGCACAGGCTACGCCGACGTCGACGGCGACAGTTGGGCGGCATGCGCCGAGTGTGATGACAGTCAGGCCAGCGTCCAACCCGACGCGGAGGAGGTCTGCAACGGGATCGACGACGACTGTGACGGTGAGATCGACGAAGAAGGCGCCAGCGCGACCCTGTACTACCCGGACCTGGACGGCGACGGCTTCGGGGACGCGGCCGGTGAGATCGCAGGGTGTACGCCGCTGCCCGGCTACGTCACCGATCCGACGGACTGCGGCGACCTCGACGCTGCGGTGTTCCCCGGCGCTGAGGAGCGGTGTGACGGGGTCGACGAGGACTGCGACGGTGAAATCGACGAAAATCCTGTCGATCCAGGTGAATGGTACAACGACGCCGACGCTGACGGCTACGGAGCCGGCGACGTCACTATCGCCTGCGACGCGCCGCCCGGCGCGGCCAGCCAGGGCAACGACTGTGACGACGCCGACCCCGAGTACCACCCGGGCGCCGACGAATCCGACTGCTCGGACCCCCGCGATCTGAATTGTGATGGCTCGACGGGCTATACCGACGGTGACGGCGACGGTTTTGCTGCGTGCGAGGAGTGTGCCGACGACGACCCCGCGGCCTACCCGGGCGCGGCCGAACGATGTGACGGGATTGACAACAACTGTGACGGCACCATCGATGGCGCCGACGCGGTAGACGCCGCTCTGTGGTACACCGACGCCGACGGCGACGGGGATGGCGACGGCACCACCGCGGCAGCAGCCTGCGAGGCCCCGCCGGGCACCAGCTCGCGGAGCACCGACTGTGATGACACGGACGGCCAGGTCTATTTCGGCGCGCCCGAGCTCTGTGATCTCCGAGACAACAACTGCGACGGTGTAACGGACGAGGGCCACGACCAAGACGGTGACATGGTCGCGGATTGTGAAGACACCGAGGCCTGTGATGGGCTCGACAACGACGGCGACGGGCAGGTCGATGAGGCAGGAGCGACGGGGGAACAGACCTGGTACCTCGATCTTGACGGAGACGCCTCGGGGGACCCCGCGACGACATCTCTCGGATGCGTGGCGCCAGAGGGCTATGTCGCCGACGATCAGGACTGTGACGATTTGGACGCCTCGCGCGCGCCAACTCTGTCCGAGGTCTGCGACGGCACTGACAACGACTGCGACGGCGCAGAAGACGAAGGGTTTGACGCCGATCTCGACGGCATCGCCGACTGTCGCGACCTTGAGCTCTGTGACGGCCTGGACAACGACGGCGACGGCGACATCGACGAGGCCGACGCCGTGGACGCGAGCGTCTGGTATGCGGACCTCGACGGCGACAGCTTCGGGGACGCCGGCGCGAGTTTGACTTCGTGCGAAGCACCCCTCGGCTATGTCGCGGATGTTTCCGACTGTGACGACGGCAGCGCGGGCATCCAGCCGGGGGCCGATGAGCTCTGCGACGGGCTGGACCAGGACTGTGACGGAATCACCGACGAGGACGCGGTCGACGCCCTGAGCTTCTACGGCGACGGGGACGGGGACGGGTTTGGCGACCTCGCCTCGCTCCTCTACGCGTGCGTATTGCCGGCCGGCGCCTCGGTCTCCCCCGACGACTGCGACGACACCGACGCCTCGATCGCGCCCGATGCCGACGAGCGGTGTAACGGCGTCGACGACAACTGTGACGGCGTGATCGACGATGACGCGGTCGACCGGGCGAGCTGGTACCTCGATGAAGACGGCGATGGTTACGGCGACGTTGTGCTCCTCGTATGCGAGGACCCAGGCGGCGACTACGTGGCGGACGCCGGAGACTGCGACGACGACGACGACGCCGTGTTCCCGGGCGCACCGGACTGCGACAACGGGGTCGACGACGACTGCGACGGACTGATCGACGAAGAAGGCCTACCGCCGACCACCTGGTACCAGGACAGCGACGGCGACGGCTACGGCGACGACGCCGTGCCCCTCACCGCGTGTTTGATGCCTGCGGACAGCTCCAGCGTGGCGACCGATTGCGACGACGACGACGGCGAGACCTGGCCGGGCGCGATCGAGCTGTGTGACGCCACCGACCAGGACTGCGACGGACTCCACACCGACGTCGACGAGGACAGGGACGGTGTCCGTGACTTCGGGACCGGCCGGCTGGCCCTGGACGGGTACCTCGATTGGGTACAGGTGCCCGACAACCCCTGGCTCGACTTCGGGACGAACGACTGGACGATCGAGGCGTGGGTCGAGCTCGATGATTTCACAGGATACTCAAGCGCTTCTTCCGGAACCCGAATCCTCGATCGTTCCACCGGCGGCTACCCCAGCACGTCGTGGTGGGTAGTGGACGTCTACACCACCGGTCAGGTCGAGATGGAGGTGACGGGAGTGGGCGCGGGCGCTTCGGTCCGCTCCGGACATTCGGCCTCCACCGGGATGATGTCCGCGACCCGCGTGACCCACGTGGCGATCGTGGTCGAGCGGGGAACCAACACCGCCACCTACTACCTCGATGGTGTCAACGCCGGAGTAGTCAGCCTGTCCAGCAGCTTTCTCGGCACCACTGTGAGCAACGCCGCGCCCCTCTACATTGGCGCGGCTTGGAATACCATGCAGGGCAGCCTCGACGAGGTCCGCCTCTGGTCGGTGGCGCGCTCCCAGGCGGAGGTGGCAGCCGACATGTGTAGCCCACTCGTCGGCACAGAGCCGAGCCTCATCGGTTATTGGCCCTTTGAGGCGGATCTTGTGGACCACGGGAGCCACGGCCTGGGTGGGACGGCGGTCGGCAACGCGGCGCGTGAAACGTGGTGAGCCCCGCCGCGCTGCTGATCGGGCTCCTGGCCTGTGCCGAGGATAAAATCTCGGTAGAGCCTAATATTTTCCCCGATCCGAGCGCATGGACACGGCGCGGCCCGGGCGGACCGAGTCGGAGCTTCACCGAAGACGAGCTGGGGCTAGCTTGCGCGAGCCTGACCGGCGGCGCCTCCGACGCGGAGCATCACAATCTGGTGGGGATCTACGACGGTTATCTGCTGATGCCCTGGGCCCCCGAGTCGGGCGGCGGTGGCATCACGGTGTTTGACTTTGCCGATCCCTGCGCGCCGATCAAGGTGGGCGAAGCGGAGCACTCGCTCATGCGGGAGAGTCATACGCTCGCGGTCGCCGAGGTGGCCGGCCGTACCGTGCTCGCGGTGGACACGCTGCGTGACGCCGAGCACGGGGGCATCGGCTTCTGGGACCTGAGCGAGCCCTCGGCGCCGGTCTGGCTCTCCGAACTCGACCTTCCCGGTTTCCACTATCAGGACGCCTATTTCCGCGTGTCCCTCTCCACGTTCTGGCAAGGTGACCTTCTGTTTGTGAGCGCCGGATTCCTCGGGGTGTTCGTGGTGGATGTCGCCGACCCGAGCGCGCCCGAGCTCGTGTACCAGTGGACCGAGCCAGCCTTTCTCGCGGGCACCTTCCACGTAATCGGGAATCTCGCCCTCGCTTCTTCGGCCGGCCTCTCCCGTACGATGGTGTGGGACATCGGCGACCTCGACAACTGGCAGCTCCTCACCGACTTCGAGGTGCAAGAGGACGCTGGGGAGTTGCGCCCCTACTACTTCGCAAACATAGGCGGTCGATACGCGCTTTTTGCCCGGAAGGACGAGGGCGGCGGCCCGATGGTCTATGATCTCACGGTGCCCGACGCGCCGCCTCGGGTGGGTGCGGGCGCCTCCCCCGACGGGGACGGCGGCTACGTGTTTCGCCATGAAGACCAGCTATTTCAAGGAGAATCCAACTTCGGAGCGCGCTACGCTTTCGACGACCCGGCGCTGCCCGTCGAGGTGGCGCGGTTCGAGATGCCCGGCGATTTCGACACGCTCACGCCGATTGGCAACGTCGCCGTCGCCAGCGTAGACAAGGGCGGGGATCCGGGCGAAGCGACCCTGGTTTTTCCTTGGGCAACCGCTCCCGACGCCCGCGGTCCGCGGGTGGATCTCGTCAACCCGCCCGACGGGGCCGTGTGGGTGCCCCAAGGCGGGCGTATCGGCTTGTCTTTTGACGAACAGATCGAGCCCATGAGCGTTCACTCCGGCTCCCTCCGGGTGTGGAGCGCCGACGGCAATGCGGTGCGGGGCCGCTTCTACACCCAGGAGAACCTGGTCAACTTCGTGCCGGACACCGACCTGCCGGCCGATACGACGCTTCGGGTCGAGGTGCCCGCCGGGGGCATCGCCGACGTCAGCGGCAACCCAACCACCGAGTCCTTGACCTTCTACTTCGCGACCGGTCCGACCTTGGGGGCGCCGAAGTGGTGATCCTCGTGTCGCTCCTGGGCTGTTCCGACGATCCGGCCAAAGCCGCGCCGCCTACCATAGCACCGGTGGCGGTGCTCGACGCCAGCCCCGTACGCGTAGTCGATGAGCGCGTGTACTTCAGCAAAGGTACCAGTATAGGTACTCGATATGAATGGGATTTTGGTGATGACACCTCTGACGAAGGCCCCGAGGTGAACCACCGCTTTGGCGCGCCGGGGCGCTACACCGTCACGCTCACGGCGCTCGCGGAGGACGGTCGGAGCGACACCGCCTACGTGACCGTCGCCGTGGTCCACCTGCCGCTCGACCCGCCCCCGGTGGTGAGCGGCCGACTGGCGCGCGACGGGGCGCGCATCTTCGCGGCCCTGCCCGACCACGATCAGGTCGTGATCGTCGAGGGGGAGCAGGTGACGGCCCGCCTCGCTGTGTGCGGCGGCCCGCGCGCGCTCTCGGTGGCGGGAGGGTCGCTGTGGGTCGCGTGCCGGGACGATCAGCTTCAACGCTGGTCCTCGCAGACCCTCGAGTTGGAGCTGGATCTGAGCTTGGACTGGGGATCAGCGCCTGTAGCCGTGCTGAGCGGCGCCGACGGCGGAGCGGCGTTCGCGGGCGCGCGTGGACTCGTGGAGCTCGACGCGGCAGGAACGACGCTCAACACCCTCGATCTCGCCGATCCCGGCGCGCTCGCGGGGACGACGGAGACCAGGTGGTTCAGCCGCTTCCGCTCGCCTGACGAAGGTGGTGTGGTCTCCCGGGTCCGCGACGGCGCCGAGGCAGACTTCCTGCTCGTCGCGGATCCGGGACCTGACTCCGACACTGACGCACGCGGGCTGCCAAACCTGCTCGGGGCGCTCGCGTTGCGCCCCGACGGCCGGGCCCTGGCCGTGGGCGGGACGAAGGCCAACATCGAGCGCGGCCTCATCCGGGATGGCCAGGCCTACACCTTCGAGACCGCGACCCGGGCGTCGTTGAGGCTCATCGACCCCGACACCGGCGCTGCATTGGGCCGGGCACTGTTTGACAACCGGGACCGCGTAGGCGCCCTCGCCTTCACGCCGATGGGCGACCAGCTCATCGTCGTGCACCACGGCGCGGGGGTGGTCGATCTGCTCGACCCCGAAAATCTCACACGACTCGGGGGTTTTCAGGATGCTGGTCGGGGGCTGGACGGCGTGGTGAGCGACGGTGAGAGGGTGTGGGTGCTCGCCTCCCTGGACCGGGAGCTACGCGTCTTTTCGCTCAGCGGCGCCAACAGCGAGGTGGAGCTTGCCAGGATCTCCCTCGCCGATACCGAGCCGCTGACGGCCGAGCTGCTGCTGGGCGCCCAGGTCTTCGCGGGTGCGGCCGACCGACGGATGAGCCAGGACGCGTACATCTCGTGCTCAAGCTGCCACCCCGACGGCGGATCGGACGGTCGTATCTGGGACTTCACCGACCGCGGCGAGGGTATGCGCGAGACCCAGTCCCTCACGGCGATGCCCACGAACGGGCCCTTCCACTGGAGCGCCAACTTCGACGAGATCCAGGATTTCGAGAACGCCATCCGTGACCACCAGGCTGGCTCGGGCTTCCTCGACGACGCGGTCTACGGCGAGCACCAGGACCCGCTCGGCTCCTCAAAAGCCGGCTTGTCCGTCGAGCTCGACGCGCTCACCGCCTGGCTGGCCAGCCTGCCGCGCCCTCGTTCTCCCTTCCGAGAGGCCGACGGCAGGCTCACCGCGGCGGCGGAGCGCGGTCGGGCGACCTTCGAGGCCCAACTGTGCGGGGACTGTCACGGGGGGGTGGAGTACACCGACGCTGGCTGGAATGAAGACGGGAGTCCGATCCTCCACGACGTCGGCACGTTGTTGCCGAGCTCGGGTCAGCGCGCAGGTGGACCGCTCACGGGCCTCCGAACCCCCAGCCTGCGGGGGCTTTTTGCTACCTCCCCTTACCTGCACGACGGTCGCGCTGCGGAGCTCGGCACCGCGCTCCGCGAGCACGGCATCCTGCTGGACGTGGCGGCCGAGGCGGACCTCGTGAGCTTCCTCCTCCAGATCGAGTAGAGCGCTCCGCCTGGGGCGAGGCAGCCGGTCCGCGCTACGCTACCCTAGACGAGGCGTTGGAGATCCGATGTTCCTGTTGATGCTGAGCATAGCGTGTACCGGCGAACATCCTGCCAAGATCACCGGAACCGGCACCGTGCCGACGACGGAGACCGATCTCTGCGGTTCTGAGGAGGAGCCCGCCCTGCCCGAGGTGTGTGACGGGATCGACAACAACTGTGACGGGGACATTGACGGCAACGCGGTGGACATGGTCACGTGGTACGCGGACGGCGACGGTGACGGAGCCGGCGACGCCGCCGGCGCTGTGACCGCGTGCGACGCCCCCACCGGCGCGGTGACCACGGCGGATGACTGTGACGATGCGGAGCCCGCGGCGTTCCCGGGGAATCCCGAGCTCTGCGATGGAATCGACAACGACTGCGACGGGGAGGTCGACGGGGACGCCACCGACGCGAGCACCTGGTACAGCGACCTCGACGGCGATGGCTACGGTGACGCTGCGAGCCCGCTCTTGGCGTGTGAGGCCCCGGCGAATACGAGCGCGGACGGCACCGACTGCGACGACCGCGACGCCGACATCAACCCCGGAGCGACCGAGACCCCCTACGACGGCCTCGACAACGACTGCGACGCCACCACCCTCGACGACGACCTCGACGAAGATGGCTTCAGCCTTGTGGAAGACTGCGATGACCTGGACCCGACCGCCTACCCCGGCGCGACGGAGACCCCCTACGACGGACTCGACAACGACTGCGACGCCACCACGCTCGACGACGACCTCGACGAAGATGGCGTTAGCCTTGTGGAAGACTGCGATGACCTCGACGCGGCGGTCTCACCGGACGCCGCCGAGGTCTGTGCCGACGGCCTCGACAACAACTGTGACGGCTTCTACGACGATGACGATGTCGCCTGTACTTTTGACGAGCTCGTCATCGCGGCCGACACGAGCGACTACGTCGTCGCGGCCGCCCTGGGCACGCCGACTGAGGCCGTGTGGGTACGCGTCCAGGTCGCGCCGGGCGTGACCGTGATGGCCTCTACGCCCCTCCTTCCAGCCTTTTCGACCGCCGGCCTGCCTGCCGGCTCGGTGGTGGAGCTCGTGGTGGAGGGCACGATACACGGCCACGGCGGCGACGGCGCTTGTGCTTACGGAGGCGCCGGCGAACACGGTGGAGACGCGATCGAGGCCACGGTCGAGCTGCGGATCGACACCTCGAGCGGCGGCATCTACGGGGGTGGTGGCGGGGGCGGGGCAGGCGATGATCCCTCGGGCGCCGGGGGGGTGCTGGCGGCGGATACGGCTGCGACGGCGGGGGGCACGCGTCAGGCGGCTACGGCGGCGACGGTAGTCCCCGTTGGGGCCGGATCGCCGGTGGAGATCCCAGCCTGTACAACGGTTCGCCCGGCCTCGGCGGCGCGGCAGGAAACCTGCCGCAACCGGGGGGCGGCGGCAGCGGCGGCGCGGCAGCGGGCGGGGTCCCGGAGGACTGCTGTGTTGGCCAAGGCGGCGCGGGCGGCGGCTGGGGTGGCGGCGGCGGCGGGGGCTTCGAAGACGGTGCGAGCGGCCGCAACACCGGGCCCGGCGGCGACGCAGGGTTCGCGGTCCGGCTCGCCGGAGGCACAGTGACGTGGCTGGGCGGCTACGACGTGAGCCACGTCAAGGGCGATGTCGGGCCCTGAGAATGGCGCCCACGGCGAGCTGACGCTATCCTACGGCATTCCTGGACGCGGTATGCGCCTCTTTCTGTTGCTCCTGGGGCTCGGTGCGTGCACCGAGTACGAGTTCCTCACCAAGAACGACGCCACCGGCGATGACGACGAAGAAGACGAAGAAGACGAAGAATCGACGGAGACCCCTATCGATCCGTCGGCGTATCCGGACGACGAGGGCGCGATGGCGCTCAACGAGTGCTCGACCGAGAGCAGCACGGTCGGCACCTTCGATCCCGAGGTGGAGTGGCACTGGCAAGGTTGGTCCGGTAACCTCAGCTACTCCCAGGTCGCCGTCACGCCGATCGTGACCCACCTCACCGACGACAATGGGGACGGCCTCTACAACGAGTCCGACGTCCCCACCGTGGTGATCGAGGCCATGACCTCGAGTCCTGCCGGTGGCTACGGCGGGGTGATGGTCGCGCTCCGGGGCACGGACGGCGCCGAGCTCTGGTTCTACTCCAACAACAACGAGATCAACAGTGTCACCCCACCCGCGGCCGCCGACCTCGACGGGGACGGAGACATCGAGCTCGTGGTCGGCCTCGCCAACGGCGGCCTCGCGATCTTTGACCATCGTGGCCGCAAAGTGACCCAGACCCGCCAGTCGCCCTCCACCGGCGGCTCCTCCACCCCGGTGCCGGCGATCGCTGACCTCGACGGCGATGGGGTGCCCGAGATCATCGCGGGCCGGAACGTCTACGACAACAACCTCAACCTGCGGTGGTCGAAAACGAGCGGCGGGGAAGGCCTGAACTTCTGGGTGAGCATCGCCGCGGTGGCCGACGTGAACGGGGACGGCCGTCCCGACGTGGTGGCGGGCAACACCGCCTACGACCGAAACGGCAATGTGATCTGGACAGCCTCCGGGGTGCCCGACGGTTTTCCGGCGATCGGCGATTTTGACGGCGATGGGGACGCTGAAGTTGTGCTCGTCTCCGGAGGCCGCGTATACCTGCTCAACGGCAACAACGGGTCGCGCGTGTGGGGGCCGGTGAGCGTTGACGGTAACGGTGGCCCGCCCACGGTGGCCGACGTTGACGGCGACGGCGCGCCCGAGATCGGCGTCGCGGGACAGAGCTGGTTCTGGTGCATCGAGACCAACGGGACGGTCAAGTGGCGCGATTCGCGCCAGGACCTGACGAGCTCAGCCACCGGCTCCTCGGTCTTTGACTTTGAAGGTGACGGTAGCGCCGAGCTCGCCTACACCGACGAGCTGCGACTCCGCATCTACGACGGTGCGACCGGCGCGATCCGCTACGAGATCGCCAACCCGAACGGTACGGCGTGGGAGAACCCGACGATTGTCGACGTTGACCATGACGGAAATGCCGAAGTGCTGATCGTCGGCTCCACCTTTGTCGGCGCGGGCGCGACCGGAGTCCGCAGCATCGGGGACCGGAACGACTCCTGGGTGCCCACCCGTGGCATCTGGAACCAACACACCTACCATGTCAACAATATCGAAGACGACGGCTCAGTGCCCACTGTCGAGGTGGACTCGTGGACCACCCACAACACCTACCGGCTCAACGCCCTCTCGGGTGCAACCACCACCTCGTTGACCTTCCCGGACCTCGTCGTGATGGACGTCGACACCGATCGTGACGCTTGTCCGAGGGATCTTGGGGTGGAGGTCCAGGTGGGGAATCAGGGCCTGCTGTACGTGTCTGCCGGCGTGGCGGTGTCCCTCTACAAGGGCACCCGACTTCGTGCGGACGATCTACTGGGGACGGTCTACACGACGGTCGATCTGGGCTCGTTGATGTTCGAGTGGGTACATTTTGACGTTCGTTCAGCCGATCTCGGCAGCGAGACGGTGCTCACCGCGGTGGTGGACGACCAGGGCATGTCGGTGGGCGTGGAGACCGAGTGTTCGGAAGACAACAACGGCCGGGACGAAGAGCCGCGCGTCTGTGAGTAATCGGCGCTGACCCCGGGCTCAGCCACCCCGACGACGCAGCTCGTCGGGATGCCAGAGTGCCGGATAAAGCGCCAGCATGATCGCCGAAAAAGGCCCGAGCTCCATCAGCACCCATACCGTCGTATGCATTCCGACGCCGATCACCGCGTAGGCCCAGCGCAGGTCCAACCGATTGAAGATGGCGCGCAACTTACCAGGTTGTTCGCGGCTTTTTCTGAACCAGAACGCCAGAAGCACCACAGGCCACGTGACCTCCCACCACCACGTCACCGCCGTGCCAAGCTGGGTGAGCGGGTAGGCTTGGCCCAGCAAGGCGCCGAGGTCCCACCGCGACCAGGCAGGCACCAGGAGCGCCAGGTAGATCGCCCGGTAGTCCCCCCAGGGGAACCAGTCCGACCCCAACTTCTGCATGCCTGTGGTGCCGTAGATCACCGCGAGCTGAACGATGATGAGGTACCGGGCCCACGCCGGCCGTGGTCGCAGATCTTGAAGCTTCCCCGTCGTGATCAGGCTGTCGAGCGAGAGGGTCCGGCTCGCGGGCGACAGCACCAGGAGCCACAGGGCGTTGGTGATCACCCGGTCGTGCCCACCGCCCGAGGCGGGATGGATGACAAACAGCGCGAGGCACGCTTGGAGGGTGAGGAGCGGCCCCAACGGACCCCCGAGGCCCAACACCGTCGCGATCGCACCCACGCCGACGAGGAGGCCAAGGCGAGTCAGTCCTTCCGTCGAGGTGCCGCCCACCAGGTCGAGCAGCCAGTGTGTCCCGGCAAAACTCCGAAAGCCTTCGCCCGTGACGCGATCGCTCAAGACCAGGAAGTAGCTGTCCGTGCGCCACATCTCGAAAAAGCTCTGGAGCACGACCAGCCCCACCGCGATCCGGACCCACGCGAGCGCGGTCGGCGCCTCCCGGTGCGCCATCAACGCCACAAAACTCTGCCACCGCTTCATTGGGACGGATCGAGGTTCCGGTACAGCACGCGCACCGGCTCGGCGGTCGGCACCACACCCGTTCGGGCAAGCTCAGACGGTTCAGGTGGTTCTATCTTGACAATCTGAGCGCGCACCCGAGTCGCCTCCGGGAAGTCCCGCGCAGCCTCGCGCGCGATCCAGTCGACCAGGAGCGCGTAGATCTCTGGCTGATTGAAGTTGGCGTAGTTGTTCAGCATCGCGCGTACCCGCTCGGAGCCGAACGTGGCCGCCCGCCACGTCGCCTCAGGGTGCCCCGGGATCGTCAACGGCCTGAAACGCCCACCTTCTTCTAACCAGACCTCCACCCGGCCGGGGGCACGATTGAGAGTGCCGAACATCGACCACCCCTGAGCCACCCCGCAGCAGCGCGCATAGGGCTCCCCGAGCTCCGTGACCAGCGCCCGGGCCTGCCGGAGGGGCTTGACCACCGTGACCAACCCCTCCCTGAACTGTGCCGCCCCCACACCGAGCTGCGCCGCCAGCGCTTCCCACGCAGCAAGCTGCCGGGCGAACTCGGGTTTTTTGAGGGACTTGGTATCCAGAGCGGGCGGCGCTGGGATGGACCCCGCCACCACGACGGCGACGTGGAGCGCGACGAACGCTGCACGGAGGTGGTCCCAACCGGAGAGGCCCATGCCCGCGCTTATCGCGCGCGGCCCCGGGTTGGCCTCCGAGGGGCGAGGCCGTAACGGCGGGCGCAACGGGTGTGGATCGAATAGGGTCCTCGGCGGAGGCTCCATGGCCAACGCCCATTATGACTTCATCATCATCGGATCCGGGTTCGGTGGCTCGGTCAGCGCCCTTCGCCTCACGGAGAAGGGCTACCGGGTGCTGATGCTGGAGAAGGGACGTGAGTTCAAACCACAAGATTTCCCGGACACCAACTGGGATCTCAAACGTTGGTTGTGGCTGCCGCCGCTGAACTTCCGCGGCCTGTTTGCGATGACCTTCTTCCGCCACGTGACCATCTACTCAGGGGTC
Organism: Deltaproteobacteria bacterium; assembly: GCA_947486185.1. Lineage (GTDB taxonomy): Bacteria > Myxococcota_A > UBA796 > UBA796 > SXON01 > CANKTH01. The sequence goes on along the minus strand of CANKTH010000055.1, from coordinate 13,972 downwards.
GGGGTCGGCGGCGGCTCCCTGGTCTACGCCAACACCCTGCCAGTCCCGCAAAAAGCCTTCTTTGAAACCGGTAACTGGGCCGGCCTCGCGCAATGGCAGGATGAGCTCGCCACACACTACACCACCGCGCGCCGCATGTTGGGCGCTCAGGTCTACCCGCGCGTCACGCCGGGCGACAAGGTGCTCAAGGAGATCGCCCGAGACATGGGCCGGGAAGAGCATGCCGGCCCGGTCGAGTTGGGCGTCTTCTTTGGTGAGCCCGGGAAGACCGTACCTGATCCTTACTTTGGCGGCGAGGGCCCGGACCGTACGGGCTGCCAGCACTGTGGGGCCTGCATGCTGGGTTGCCAGCACAACGCCAAGAACACCCTGGACAAGAACTACCTCTACCTGGCGCGTAAACGGGGCTTGGAGCTGGAGGCCCAGACCGAGGTCCACCACATCCGCGCCCGGGCCGAAGGGGGCTACGAGGTGAGCGCCACGCGGTGGGACGGCGCCTTTGGTAAAGAAGAGCGCCGCTATACTGCGGATCGGCTCGTGCTCTCCGGGGGCGTGCTGGGCACGGTGGACCTGCTCCTGAAGATGCGAGACGCCGCCGACGGCCTGCCCAAGCTCTCGCCGCGTGTCGGGGAGTTTGTACGCACCAATTCTGAGAGCCTTATCGGCGTGGTCTCGGAGAACCGGGACGTCGACTACTCCAAGGGCGCGGCGATCACCTCGATCTTCCACACAGACGAACACTCCCACGTCGAGCCGGTCCGGTATCCTGAAGGATCAGGCTTCTTTCGGGTGTTGTTTTCACCCCACGCGCCGGGTGACAACGCGCTGACCCGTATCGGTCGCGGGCTTGGGGTGGTGCTCAAGAACCCCGTCAAGGTGCTCAAGGCCTTCTTCGTACCCGACTGGGCAAAATACACTCAAATCCTACTCTATATGCGAACGCTGGACGGCACGCTGGCAATCCGCCAGGGACGGGACATCACCACCGCGTTCCGGAAGGGCCTCGTGACCGACCTGGGCGGGGGTGAGCCCCCCAAGGCGTTCATGCCCGAAGCGACGGACATCGCGGAACGGTTCGCGGCCAAGGTCAACGGTAGCACCGGGAACGTCATCCAGGAGACGCTGTTCGGTGTCACCTCCACCGCGCACATCCTGGGCGGGGCGTGTATCGCCGCGAACCCCGAACAGGGGGTCATCAACACCCGTCACGAGGTGTTCGGCTACGACGGCCTCTACGTGTGCGACGGCTCGGCGATCTCGGCCAACCCCGGCGTCAACCCATCGCTGACCATCACCGCGATGACCGAGCGCGCGATGAGCTTCATCCCGGCCAAAGGCAAACCCGCGAGCGCCGAGCCGACGGCAGAAAGCCCGGCTACAGTTGCTTGACCGCGGAGCATCCATGAAGGGCCCCCTCGACAAGCTCCCCCTCGACGTGCTCTTTGCCCTCCTCGACAGCGCCACCGACCCAAGCGCTGCCGGGCGGGAGAGGGCTGAGGCCCGCGCGCGTGACGCCGGGTACTACCTACGTTGTCTCGGAGCTCCCGCCGAGGGTGTCACGGAGCCGATCGCCGCGGTGGAGGCCACCCCCGCCGAGCTTAGTCGGAGCCGCGCCGAGGGCCAACGCAGCCCGATCATCCTCCTCGATTTCGAAGGGGCTCCTCCGGTGGAGAGCGTCCACCCGCCGACCGTGATCGAGGCCTGACCGCCCCGGGAACGGCCGCTACCACCACTCGGGGTCACCCCGCCAGTCGGGGTGTCCCGTTGCGAAGGCAGGGTCTGCTGCGAGGGTGGTGAGCACCTCTCCAACCGAGGTGGAAGGCGGAAAAATTATCTCCTGCTCTCCGTCGACTGAGGCGCCCGTGTCGCCGCCCACCGCTGCGGCCATCTCTTGCAGGTCGGTGGCGTCGCCCGAGCCGCTCAGGGTCATCCACACCCGGCCGCCGTTGAAGTCCTCATCCTGGGCCATGGCGGTGAACCCGCCGTTCGCCGCGTTGAACCAGAAGAGCTGAAGATCACCCTCGACGCCCGAGAAGCTGTTGGAGCTGAACTCCCCGCTCGCGGTGGTACCGGTGCCGCAGCCTTCGTGGCTCACATCGGCGCGATAGAGTCGGCCCGGCTGAAGCGGGGCACCGGCCCATTCCCCGCCATCACCCGCGATGACCCCGCCCGCCTCCGCGGTACCCGTGTCGGCGTCCACGAGCGCCCAAGTGACCCGACAGGTGATGCCGTTGAAATAGCCGTCCGACACGGACAGCACGACGGCAAACCACGGCGGGCCGAGGCCCGGGGGGGCGCTGGTGTCCCCCAACTTCACGGACTGATCGTCACAACCCAGGACCAAGGCAGGGAACATCACGAGCGATAGTCGGTGTGCCAGGCGCATCATGCGCCGAGTTTAGCTCACTCCGCCAACGGAGTCGCGGCTTCGACGTAAACGGCGCGCCAACGCATCGGGGCCGCCGAGCTGACCACACGCGGCCGAGATGTCGCGCCCGCGGGTGTGGCGCACCGAGGTACAAAAGCCGCGATCCAGGAGAAAGGTATGGAACCGCCGCACCGCGGCTTCGTCGGGGCGTCGGATCTCCCGCTCGGGGTTCTCGTTGTAAGGAATGAGGTTGATCTTGGCACGGACCCCGGTCAGCAGCTCGGCCAGCCGCGCGGCATCCTCGAGGCTGTCGTTGAACCCCGCCATCATCACGTACTCGAAGGTGATCCGTTTACGGTGTCGGAGCGGCAGCTCACGGCAGGCCGCCATGAGCTCTGCGAGAGAATACCGCCGGGTGATCGGCATCACCTCCGCACGTTGGGCCTCGGTGGTGGCGTTGAGGCTCACCGCCAGGTTGACTTGGGTCTCCGCGACGAGGCGCCGCATCGCCGGCACCAGGCCCACGGTGGAGACGGTCACTTTGCGGTGGGAGAAATTGAGCGCGTCCTGGTTCAGGTAAAGATCGAGGGCGATCACCAGGTTTTCATAGTTGTGCAGTGGCTCGCCCATTCCCATCATGACGATGTTGGTGATTCGCTGATCGGGAGGCAGCCCGAGCGAGACCTGGAGGGGCTGGTCGGCGATCTCGCCGGGCAAGAGATTACGTTTGAGGCCAAGATCCCCGGTGAGGCAGAAGGTGCAGGCCATCGCGCAGCCCACCTGCGTTGAGACGCAGAGGGTCAGGCGTTCCCCGTCGGGGATCAGCACGCTCTCGATCAGATAGCCGTCGTGGGTCCGCCACAGGTACTTGGTGGTTCCATCTTCGGAGAGGAACACGCCGGCCGAGCCGAGGGCAGAGATGGTGTAGCGGGCCGCGAGCTTCCGGCGGAGCGGTCCGGTGATGTCGGTCATCCGCTCAAAATCCCGGACGTTCTTTTTCCAGATCCACTTGTAGAGCCGCGTGGCGCGTAGCCGATCGAAGCCGAGGGGTTCGAGCGCCGCGAGCAGCATCGGAAAAGACAGATCTTTGAGATCCACCTTGCCCTCTGCCACGACCCCCGTCTCCCCGTCCATCCTCGTTCCCCTGCCCTTCCGGCCCGGCTAACGCCTACCGGGACATTACGGAAGCCGTGCCCACCTCACGCACCGCCCCGGTCGCCCGGCGGTTCGCCGTCCGGCTTCGGACCTGCTAGAACCTCTTGTGGCTGATCGTGTCCTCCTCATCGAAGACGACCGGAACATCCTCCGGGGCCTGGAGATCAACCTGGGGATCGAGGGATTTGAGGTACGTACTGCGGAAAATGGCGCCCGCGGGCTGAAGCTCGCGCTCGAGTGGCGACCGGATCTGGTGGTGCTCGACGTGATGATGCCCGAGATGGACGGCTACGAGGTGTGCCGCCGGCTCCGGGCCAGCGGCGCGCGGGTGCCGGTGATCTTTCTTTCGGCGAAGGGCGCCGAGATGGACAAGGTCATGGGTCTCGACCTGGGGGCCGATGACTTCGTCACCAAGCCCTTTTCCCTCCATGAGCTCCTGGCCAGGATCAAGGCGCAGATTCGTCGCGGACGTTCACCCAAGGACGACCCGGCGTTGGTGAGCTTTGGCAAGGTCGAGGCGGATTTTGCTCGCGGCGAGGTGCGTTACGGCGGGGCGGTGGTGGATCTCACGGCGCGAGAGTTTCGGCTTCTGCAGTACCTCGTCTCGCGCGAGGGCCGTGTCGTGACGCGCCAGATGATCCTCGACGCGGTGTGGGGCGAGGACTACTTCGGCACCGAAAGAACAGTAGACAACTTTGTCACGAGGCTGCGGCAGAAGTTGGACCCGGCCGAGGAGCCCCAACACCTGCTCACCGTCCGGGGTATGGGTTACCGATTCACGCGGGATTCACGATGAAGTTGCTGTTTCTGGTCCTCGTCGCCTGTAGCGCGCGCCCCGACGTGGTCCGAAAGGTCGATCCGATCCCGGACGTACCCGCCCCAGAAGCTGCGCCCGCCCCGCCTTTTGTCGCGCCGCTCACCTGGAACCAAGGCCGCGCCGACGAGACGCTGATGCGCCGGACCCCGGTCGAACGCTGGAGCACGGTGCTGGGCGGTCCGGTCGCGGCGCCGATCGTCACTGACGGTACGCACTTTTTTGCGATCGCCGGCAACCGCATCCGTTGCCTGGACGACTGGGGCAAATCCTGCTGGGACCTCAAGAATGATCCGATCGGGGCGCGGTTCGGGCGGGGCGAACTGGTGGTCAACACCCGCGCAGGCGCGTTGGAGCGGATCCACCCGGTGGCTGGAACGGTGATTGAGCGCCTTCAAGCTCCTGGTCCGGGCTCAGGCCTCCCGGTTGAGACCCCGTCGGGCTGGCGTTGGGTAGCGGGCGGCGCGCTCCAGGGTGGCGCGGCCCCGATCACGGTGGGCACGGCGGTCGGCAACCTCGCCGCTGACGGGGAGCGGGTCTTTGTCGCGGTGACCGAGGGGCGGGTGCTCGCGGTGGAGGGCGGCGCGGTCGTGTGGGACACCAGCCTCGGCCGACCGCCGATCGGCGGGGTCACTTTGTCGGAGACGAGGATATACGTGCCCATCGCTTCGGTCGGCGGGCAGCCCGGGGGGCTCGTGGCGCTGAACCGCGACGGTCAGGAGCTCTGGCGTACCCCAACCGACCAGGAGCCGGCGGCCGCAGCCAGCGTCGTGGGGAACCTGCTCGTGTTCGCGGACCGCGACGGCTACGTCTACGGCCTCAACGCGGACACCGGCGAAGTACGCTGGAAGGTGGAGGGATTCAGCGGCTTCGTATCGCAACCCTACTGGTTCGGCTCGGGCGCCTGGGTGGGCAACGACGACGGCAAGCTCTACCGGATCGACATGGACGATGGCACCGTCGCTACCACGATCTCTCTGGGCGCCTCCGTGACGGGGGCACCTGTGGTCAGCAAGGGCATCTTCGTAGTGGGCCTCGCCAACGGGCGAGTCGTCGGGCTGGTCGACGGCGGCTGATCTCCCGCTCAGCGGGGGCGCGCCCGCAGCTTCAGATGCTGCTCCACCACGGCGTGTGGTTGGAGGTGTCCATATCCTGCTGCACCATTCGAAAGGCAGGCCGGCTCGGGTCTTCTCCGAGCTCGGCCAGGTCGGTGTCGATCGCCGTGATCCAGATCTGCGACTCACCCGTGTGGGGCTGGGTGCCATAGTCGCGCCGCGAGGCGAACGCGAGCCACAACACGTCGTCATCGGGCATCGGGCCCCAGCGCGCCCATGAGTTGGCGAGGTCGGGACCCTGATTGGCCTTGGCCAACTCAATCACTGGACCGCCGGAGAGGGAGACCAGATACAGCGCGGCGGTCTCATTGTCGTAGAAGGAGCCATCCGCAAGGTTGAAGGCGATCCATTTCCCGTCGGGTGAGAAGGTCGGGTAGTAAATGGACTGTTGATCACCGGCCTGCACCAACATCGAGGTCTCTTCCAACACGCCGCCGCCGCGGTGGGTGAGGATACGCAGCTCGCGATAGTTGCCGGAGACGACTGCGATCTCGTCGCCCGCCGGAGACCAGTCCGGCATGGTGTACCCATTGCCCGCGGTGGTTGAAGAGAGGTACTCGCCGGTCTGGGCGTTGTAGACGTTGAGCGTGGTCTGGTCGGCGGAGATCCACCAGGTACCTGTCGGATCGAAGGTGTTGTACCACCCCACCCGCGCGGTGCCATCTTCGGGGAGGAGCGGGGTCACGCCTGAAGCGTCCGCGGCGACCGTCGCGAGCCCCGCGCGAAAGGTAGCGGCGGAGTCGTCGGACCACGAGTAGGCCAACATCGAGCCGTCGGAGGTCAGCACATGACACCCGAGACAGTGCTCAGCCGTGCCATTTCCGGGGGAGAACCACTCCTCTGGGCTGGTGTCATCCACCGAGGTGCGCACGATGCCGTTACCGGTGGTGGACCAGTAGTAGATCGATCCAGTGGCGTCGAAGCGCCGGACCTCGAGCAGAAAGGGACCGATTTCCCGGACATTCTCCACCGCGGTGACGGTGCTCCCGTCCATCACGACGTCGGCGGCGCGGAGGCGGAGCTCAACCGAATCCCCGGCGTTGGTAGCGGTGATGGTGCCCCAGATCTCCGAGTTGGAGTACCATACCGGGTCGTTGGTGTAGACGGTGACGTCGGTGAGCGAAGACCGGAAGGACAAGGCGTAGAGATCCGCGTCGGCCTCGTCTCGCCACATGAAGTCGAGCTCGGGCAGATTGCGCGGTAATACCGTACCGTCCGGCGGGTACACCCACTCCAAGCCGTCGGAGTTGGCCGCCGCCGCCTCCATCAAAATCTCCGCGCCCTCAGGCACCCCTTCGGCGCGGCTCTGCTCGGTGTAGATGACCGTCACCTCGGCGGTCGCGGTGATCCCCTGCACGCTCGCGGTGAGGTGGGTGCGCCCGCCGTTGGTCGTGGAGGCGACAAAAGTGAGGTCCTCCATCGCGCCGGCGCTGCTGTTGGAGAGCTCAAAGCTCACGAGCGGGAAGGAGTGATAGACCGTCCCGTCATTCAGCGTCGCGTTGACCACGAAGTCCTGCGAGCCCGCCCCGGATGCCGAGGTGGTGAGGGTGACTTCCGAGGGAACAATCTCGATTGAAACGATGTCCAAGCCAGAGAGGTCGCCCTTCCCCGGCCCAGCACCACCCGCACAGGCCAACAACCACCACATGCCGGTAGCTTAGCACGAGGGCGGCGGAAAAGCGGGTGGGCTTCCCCGCACAGAACGAGGCCGGAGCGCTCAGCTCGCGCCGGGGGCGTCCGCGACGGCCGACATCCCGGGGGTGCCCGCCGCTGCCGCCGCTCCCCTCCCCGCTTCATCCGCGCTCGCCACCGGGCGACCCAAGAGCCGATTGACGGCGGTGCCCGCCATCATCATGCCGAACATCGCCGGGATCCACGGCACCGTGCCCTGCACCACATTGCGGTGGCTACAGGAGTGGTGGTCGTTGTCCCCGTTCGGGCAGATGCAGTGAAACTCATCTTGAACCTGCTGATCGAGCTCATTGGGTGGCTCGTCGGTCCACACCGCCTCAATCCCGCTCACCACGCCCCGCGCGCGCAGCTCCCGGCGTATGACCCGCGCCAACGGATCCCGCGCCGTACGCGACAGCTCCGTCACCCGAATCCGCGTAGGATCGGTACGGCCGCCCGCCCCCATCGCGGCCACCACGGGCAGCCCCCGCCGCACCGAGCCCTCCAACAGCGCGAGCTTCGCGGTGACGTTGTCGATCGCGTCGAGCACATAGTCAGGTCGCGCCCCCAAGATCTGCTCGGCGTTCTCCGCCGAAAAAAACGTCTGGTACGGCACCACCTCGGCCTTGGGGTTGATGAGCTTCACCCGCTCGGCCATCAGCCCCACCTTCGCCGCCCCGATGGTCCGCCGCGTCGCGTGGAGCTGGCGGTTCAGGTTGGTCAGGCACACCGCATCAAAATCGACAAGGCTCACCTTGCCAATTCCCGAGCGGGCCACCGCCTCGGCGGCGTAGCTCCCAACCCCACCAAGGCCGACCACCAACACATGGAAGCCCCGTAGGCGCTCCCAAGCTTCTCGCCCCAACAGAAGCTCGGTACGCTGAAAAGGATGCATCGTGATGGCTCCGGTGACGCTGGGGTCAGAGGGGATCGGCGGACCAGTCGCCGTAGATACGGAGCTCTTCGCCAGAATCGCGAAAAGTCTGGTCAAAGGTGGCGCTGAGTCGGTTACCCGCCGTGCCGCTGCCGGAGAAGGGCGTGTCGTACGGAACACCATCGACGTCCATGGTGAGCTGGCCCGACACGCGGCTGCCTACGACGCTGCCGTTCATCTCGAACAAGAAATCGGTACCCCACGCGGACACCGTGCAGCGTCCGGTGCCGCTGAGATCTTCGGCGTAGACATTGAAGGTCACGCTTCCGGGGCAGGCCTCGTTGAGCGTGCCGTAGCTACCGTCGTAGGAGACCCGCGCGGAGAGCGTGCCGGTGTAGGCGTAAAGGTCGGCGTCGGCGTCAGCATCGGCGTCGGCGTCGGCATCGGCGTCGGCGTCGGCGTCGGCGTCGGCATAGGCATCGGCGTCGGCGTCGGCGTCGGCATCGGCGTCGGCGTCGGCGTCGGCATCGGCGTCGGCGTCCCCTTCGGCTTGTTCAACCCGGATCGTGAACCGTTTGGTGATCAGCTCGCCGCTCATGTTGGCGGTGACCTTGAACTCGAGCGGGCCACGCTCGCGCAGCGTGAGCTCCAGGTCATTTCCCGCGTAGGTCGTCGTATTGACCAACCACCGGAGCTTGTCGAGCGCGACGGGCCGCCCCTCCCAGGTGCCCTTCGCCACGAGGCTCATCGTGTCGCCTTCGACCCACACCCGCTCCGGATCCGGCGAGACGATGTGGAGCTCGAAGCCCACCTCCGTCTTCGGGGGCGGCGAAGAACAGGCCAGCAGCGCCAGGAACCAGCCGGTCATCGACCGCTCACTCTTCGTAACAGCCGCTGCGGCTGGCGTTGTAGAGCGCGATGTCCTTCTCGGTGAGGAAGGTGTCGGCCTCGTCGTCCGACCAGGTGACGTTCACAACCTCCCACACATCGTCATTCGTCAGCACCTTGGACCAGGTGCCCGCGAGGATCCCGCGAAGGTAGACATTGAGCGTAGCGACCACGTCGCCGTCGCCGTTACTGTTGTAGTAGTGGACCCGGACCATGTACTCACCCTCGGCGGGGGTGTCGACCGTGATATTCTCTGGCCCATAGCCGTATTTATCGTCAAGCGTGAGCGTCGGGTCGTCGCCGCCGCCCACTCCGCCCCAGTTCGGGCTCTGGTTGCACCAGTTACAGTCACCCGGCATCAGAAAGAAGCTGCCGCCCTCCTCGATCAAGTGGAGATCGACGTCCGCCGCGCCGGTGTCCCACAAGAGCTCGATGTGCATCAGATCGGTCGGGATCACCTCGATGGTGTGCAGCGCCGGCTCGCAGCTCACCCCGTAGGCGTCGGTCACCTTGAGCTCCACCTCGTAGGTCCCGGCGGCAAAAAAGGTGAGGTAGGCGGACTGGTTGGCGTCGCCGGTGACGAGCTCGACGGTAGAGGCCCCGCGGGTCACGGTCCACTCGTAGTCGGCCAGCGGCTCGCCGTCCGGGTCGTAAGAATCCGAGCCTGAAAGACGAATGCTGTCCATCGGCGCGGCAGTTGTGGCGCCGGTGATCACCGGCACGGGGCACTCGTAGTCGCCTCCACCGTTGCCCAGGATGATGACGGACGCTTCGGGCTCGTCAGGATCGTCGCTCGAGACGGTCAGCACCGCAGAATCGCCGTTCTCTTGGGAGGGCTGGTAATAAACTCCGATGCTGTGGCTACCGCCCGCGACGACGCCTGAGGGTGGAAGATCTGCGGTGAAAGCCGGATTGCCGTCGATGCTGAGGCTCCCAATCAGGAGCGTGTCGTCTCCGAGGTTCTGGATTTCCAGGGTCTGGTAGACGAAGGCGCCGACCGCAACTACCCCGAAGTCGACGACGTCCGGGTTGAAGCTGATGTCCGGCGTAGGCGCCTTGACCCCGCTGCCGATCAGGGCTGCGATCTCGGCCCCCTCGGGATCATCGGACTGCACGGTGACCACCGCCGAATAATCGAGGTAGCTCGGTGGCTTGAAGGAGATCTCCACGCCGAGGGTCTCGCCCGCGGGCACCTCTTCCGGAAAGGAGAGCACCGTGAAATCCGCCGCGTCCTCCCCCGTGATCTCGACGCCGCTGACGTGCAGGGTCACGGGGCCACTGTTGGTCACCGGGAGATCGAGCGCGAGCGGATAGTCTCGGACGACATCGCCGAAGTCGAGCGTCTCCATGGTCAACAGCAAGTCGGGGTAGAGCTTGTTGATGGTGCCTTCGCTCTGCCCGCAGCCCGCGAGTGCCACGATCGTGATGAGCCGCATGAACTCCCCCTTATTCTCGGAAACTACTCGTAACAGGCGCGATGATCGGGCGTATAAACCTCTGCGGTCTCTTCCACCACATAGGTGAGGGTCGGGTCGGAAGACCAGATCACGGTAGCGACATCCCAGGCCTCATTCCGGCTCAGCACCTGGGACCAGCTCGCCTCTTCTGCACCGCGTACCCAGACGCTGACGGTCACCACGACGTCGCCGTCGCCGTAGTCGTTGAAGTAGTGCGCGCGAACGAGGTAGCTGCCCTCCGAGGGCGTGTCGATCGCGAGGCTCTCGGGCCCGCGGCCGTCGTCGTCTTCAAGGGTGTAGTAGGGATCGTCGATCCCGTTCTCGCTGACGCCCCAGTCCGGCTCATTACAATAGCTGAGGTCCCCCGGCACGGAGTAGAAGGCCGCGCCGTCTTTCGCCAGATGAAGGTCAATATCCGCCTGATCGGTGTCCCAACGGATCTCCACGTACAGGTCCGGCACGGGCACGACGGCGACGGAATGGTCGTACACTGCGCTCCACACACCGTCGTTATCAAGAACTCGCAACGAAACGACATAATCGCCCGCCGCGAGGGGCTGCAGGCTCGCGCTCAGGCCGTCCGTAGCGATCGTCAGCTCGGCGCTCTCGGCGCCTTCGCTCACCGACCACTCGTAGCTGACCAGAGCGTCCCCATCGGGATCATAGGAGCCCGAGCCATCGAGCGCGACCAGCTCCATCGGCTCAACGCCGGCTGGCCCGGTGATGAGCGCCACCGGGTAGATCCCGTCCCCGCCACCGTTGCCGATCACCGTCACGACCAGCTCGGGCTCGTCGGCGTCGTTGCTGTGGACGGTAAAAGTGCTGGTGTCACCGCTCTCGTTGGTGGGCGTGTAGGTGACAAACACCGGAGCGCTGTCGCCCGGGGCGACCTCCCCCGACGTGTTGCCCTCGAGCGTGAACGCCCCGCTCCCGGCCGCGACGATCCGATCGTACACCAGCGGGGCATTTCCGACGTTCTCTATATAGAACCTACAAAATGTGCTGTTTGGGGGACTCACGTATCCGCAGTCGAGCGAAGACTCGGCGACGTAGATGTCGGGCGTCGGGACCGGCACACCCGCACCGGTGAGGCTCACCACCGCGGCGCCGCTCGCGCTGTCCGAGCTGACGGTCAGCTCCCCGACGTAGGGCAGCACTTCGGTGGGCGTGAACGTGAGGGGCACCGCGAACGTGTCGTCCTCGGCAAGCTCGGCCGGGTACTCCCCGAGCACAAAAGCGCTCGCGCCCGCGCCTCCGACGCTGAGGCCGTCGAGGTGGAGGGTAGCGAGGCCCACGTTGGTGACCGCGAGCTCCAACGTGAGGGGCTCGCCGATGATCACCTCACCGAAGTCGATCACCGCTGGCGTAAGGAGAAGCTCGGGTTGAAGTTTCGTAAATCCCGTACTGGGGTCAGGGCACCCCAGTAGCCACATCCACAAGCCCATGGTCTCCTCCACATTTCCAGCATAGCGCAAGGCTGCCCGGCTATCCTGTCTCAAGCGAGTAGACCTATGCGTACGTTCCTCTTCGGCCTCGTGGCGTGTACCTACACCTTCCCCAACCCGAAGCCCCCGGACGCCAACGAGAGCCGGACGGATTCGGACAGCACGGAGAGCGATGCGCCGACGGACTCGGACACCGGCAGCACGTCGACCGCCCCCACCCGCTGCGATCTGCTCGAGACCGAGCCCAACAACTCGGTGGAGGACATCCAGACGCTCCCCACCGAGATCTGGGCCTGCGGCGATTTCCTCGCTCCCGCCGACGCCGACTTTTTCGAGTTCGTCACCCCGGACGACGGCTGGATGGAGGTCACCGTCGCCGCCGCAGACCGGGGGAGCGCCGCCGACGTCCAGGTCAACCTCTACGACGCCTCGACCTCGGTCTACATGTCCGACGGCTACCTCACCTCGGACCCCAACATCGTCTTCCCGGTCTCCGCCGGGGACGTGTTCGGCGCGATCTTCGCCGAGCATACCCTCCTGTACGGAGAGACCTACTTCTGGTATTCCCGGGTCTCCCAGGTCAAACCGCCGGTGGAGTGGACGCGCGGAGAAGTCGAGAACAACGACGCGATCGAGGTCGCCGAGCCCTTCATAGACGGCGACGTGGTGATGGCCTCCATGGGGGCGGCGGGCGATTTCGACTGGTACGCCTACACCCCGCCCGACCTCGCGACCGCCGTGACCTATCAGATCAAGTCGGCGTCGTACGGCGCCCCGACCGACCTCACGCTGTTGCGCTACGACGCCGAAGGCGACCAGGTCGGCGTGACCTACTCCGGGAGCATCCCCTACGACCCGGACCCCTACTACGTCGAACGATACACCGAGGCTGATCCCGCAGAACCGCGGTTCATCCAGATCAAGGACGCATCCGGCCGTGGCAGCCGCTTTGCGTGGTATCTCCTTGAAATTACTGCCAGCTACGACTGAGATGGAGGAACTATGAGATCAATGTGGCTACTGGCCGCGCTAGCGGCTGTTGGGTGTGGAAAAGACGAGGGGAAGACCCCGGGAGGCAAGGACAGCGGGCCCGTCACCGCCGGGGACGACTCAGGCACCATCCCCGGGGACGACACCGGCACGACCGATGTCTGCGAGGGCATCGTCACCCAGCTCAGCCCGGGCACGGGCGCGACCGAGATCTACTACCGTGACCCCCTCCAAGCCACCTTCGAAGGGAAGGGCACGGGCGCGACATTCACGCTGGTGGACGCCGCGGGCAACCCGGCCAGCTTCACCACGACCTGGTCCGAGGGGGATGTCAAGGCGAGCTTGGACGTGGTCCTCGCGCCCTCGACGCTCTACACCTTCACCGCCACCCTGTGCGACGTTGAGACCAGCACCAGCTTCACCACGTCGGCGTCCGGCACGGCGCTGTCGATGGCACCCGAGGATCTGGTCGGCAAGACCTACCAGTTCCGACTGTCGGACGCCGAGATCACCGAGCCGGCCTTCCTCAACATCCTCGCCGACACCTACCTCATCGTGCCCCTGCTGTTCGGCGTGTACGAGGCCGACGCTACGATGATCCACTGGGTAGGCGCGCTGGGCTACCAGAACAACGACGGCACCTACGAGCCGCTCGACGACACGCGCTGGGACTTCCCGGCCGCCGATTTTACCGGTTCACCCTACTTCGCCGCGCAAGCGGAGTACATCACGATCGCCTATAGCACCTTCGACATCCCGATCGAGCAGTTCGCGATCGAGGCCACCTTGTCGTCCGACGCCGAACGTATCGAACACGGCCGGGCCACCGGCTTCGCCGACAGCCGGAGTATGGGAGAGCTGGTGTTCCAGCCCGACAACCCGGCGGCGATCTGCGAGTTTGCGGTCGCAGCGGGCGTGGACTGCGTGCCGTGTGACGACGGGGAGCCCTACTGTCTCTACATCGTGGCCGAGAACATCACGGCCTACCTCGCGGAAGGACTGGCGCTCGACCTCGACCCGTGAGGGTCAGGGGGCGAGGGGTAGGAGACCGTAATCCACAGCGGACTCCTACTAAACTGACTCGCCGCGCATCGCAGAGATCTGGCGGCGAGGAGCGCGACACGGGAGCGTCCTGATCGACGGTCGACCTTCCCACAAAATCCGCATCCATACTATCTTAGTGAAACGCCAGTAT
>CANKTH010000054.1 GCA_947486185.1 Deltaproteobacteria bacterium | reverse complement strand
GACGCCGATCGGCCCGACCGAAGAGGGTGTCGCGTCCTTCGACCTCCACGAACAGTTGGAGGAGATGGTGAAGGCCACCTCTGCTGTCGAGCTGGACACCAAGAACTTCCAGTTGATCGAGCAGGCGTTTGCCAACTTCGTCATCAACCCGAGCGCCCAGGCGGCGGGCAACGAGAAGCTCAAGAACGACAAGACCCAATGGGACGCTACCCTGCTCAAGTGGGTCGGGCAGTCGGTCGGCGTTTACGGGCGAGCCTATGCCTTTTACGGTCGCCTCGACCAGATCTCCACCGACTACGCCTTTGTGCTCACCGAGCTGCGAAAGAACGGCCTGCCAGACGCCCTCGCCGCGATCCCCTATCAGGAGAGCAAGTACAAGGCCGAGCCTCAAAGCTATGTCTGTGCGAAGGGCTGGTGGCAGTTCCTGCCCGAGATCGCGCTCCAGGCAGATATGCGTGTGGCCAACTGTAAGTTTCGGGGATCCGATGCCTTGTGGACCCCTGTACGTAAGGCGCCGGTGATCAAGGTCATCGAAAACGCCGAGTACATGTACAACGGGCAGTGCAAGATCACCAGCTGCGCGGTGGATGAGCGCACCGATCGCGACAAGTCCACCAAAGGCGCGATCAAGCTCCTGAAGGAAGCCTACGAGGACGCGGATCTCGCCGCATCAGGCGCTGCGGTGCAGCTCACGATCGCCAGCCACAACTGCGGCTACGACAACAGCCGTTTTGAGGAGCGTCGCCGGAACGTCTACAACATCAAACACGCCTACAACGACTACCGGAACGAGAAGAAACGGCAGACGGCGCCCGACTTCATCGGTCAGAACATGACGTGCACGACCAAGGAAGCCCTCGCCGGCTCGCTGGGCCCCAACGATCGCTGCGGCGGCAAGATGGGTAAGGAGACGCAACACTACGTCTACAATATCCTCGCCCAACATATCCTGGCTGCCTGTTACTACGGTCAGAACTACGCGGATAACCCTGCCTTCGCCGACTATCAGAAGCTGACCGTGGGCTCTGGCTACTGCAAGGCCTTCGAGGTCCCGAGCAAAGACGTGATCCGGGCACGACTCACCGGAGGCTCCTGATGCGGTGGCGACTCTTCAGTATCACCCTTGTCAATTTTGTGATGATGTTCGCGTGTGGCGCGCTGGTGATGCAGGAGGAGGTCACGCCCGACGATGCGCGTACGCTCGCTGAGCAGAAGGAGCAGGATCCGTTGCTCAAGCTTCGTTATACTGCGGTCGAGCGTGCGGTCAACCTCACTCAGTTCGGCTTCTCCGAGAGTGAGGTGAAGGACATTGTCAAACAGATCGAGACACTGGAGGATCAGTACGAGGTGCGGACGCGCCCCAAAGAGGACTATGTAAGCCGCCTCCTCTCGGAGTCTGACGATCAGGACAGCCTGATCCGCGCGATTTGCGGCACCAACAACACCTTGCCCGTACGTTACGCCGCGATGCAGTACCTCGTGACGGTGAAGGCGGAGGAGCGCCGGGCGGTCGATCTCCGCGCGGTCACGGCATTTCAGCCCCAAGACTGGTACACCAGCTCGCGCCTTTCGCAGATGTACGAGCTCGCCGACCTCAGCAAGGAGCGGAAGGCGGACTCCCCGCGGATGATCATCGCCGCCGTGCTCGCGGGCGACGAGGAGCTGTTCGTGAACGAGCGCGCCCCATACGGTGGCAGCTTTTTTGGCGGTTGGTCCTGGGATGATGTCACCGAGCTCCACAAGGGGCTGAACAAGAGGGTCTACGCTTACGCCGCGTTGATGCACCTCGTATTCGAGGTGGCCGCGGCGGAAGACGGCCTTTGCTGGACCTGATTGGGGTACGCACTGGACCATGATCGGTGTGCGCGCCCCGAATGCGCTATACTGTCAACCCGCGCGTTCGGCGTCGATCCGCGCGCGTTTCTGAGGCATTGATGGAACCCAGGCGACGATTCCGCTTCCTGAAAGAACTCGCCGCGGGCGGTTTCGGTAAGGTGTACCTTGCGGAGATGGTCACGGGGGACAACTTCTCCTCGGCGGTAGCGGTCAAGCTGCTCCACGGCCAGTGGCTGGACAACGACGAAGTGGTGATGCGCTCGCGAGACGAAGCGCGCCTTCTCGGCCGGCTTCGCCATCGTAGCATCGTCCGTGTCGAGGACCTCACCTCCATCAACGGCCAGTGTGCCGTCGTCATGGAGTTCCTCGAAGGGGTCGACTGTAAACATGTGACCAACTGGCTGAAAGATCACGGGCGCAACATGCCGCGCCAGGCGGCCTTCGAGCTCCTCGGCGCCGCGGCCTCGGCGCTGGACGCTGCTTACAACCATCGTCCGATTCAAGGCGGCGATCCGCTTCGGGTGATCCACCGCGACATCAAGCCCTCGAACATCATGCTCACGGCCGAAGGTGAGGTGAAGGTCCTCGACTTTGGTACGGCGCGAGCCAATTTTGAGGATCGTGAGGCGCGCACACAGGCGCTGTCTTTCGGCTCGCAGGCGTATATGGCCCCTGAGCGTATGCTCGCCGAGCCTGACACCCCGGCGGGGGACATATTCAGCCTCGGCGTCACGCTCTATGAGCTCCTGACGCTGGACAGTTTTGGCAAGATCTTCCTGCGCCCGGATCGTTTCGAGAAGTCGCTGGAGGAGCGGCTCGAGCGGATCGACTGGGCACCCCTGCCGGCTGAGGTCCGAGACGAAGCGGCCGAAGCTATGAGGATGATGCTCGCTTATGAGCCGACCGGGCGCCCCAGCGCGACCCAGGTCACCGAACTCATGGAGGCCTTTGCCGACCACGCCCGGGACTCCACCCTCAAACGGTTCATGCGGGACTGCAGCCGCGACATCATGGAGTCGATCCAGCACGAGCAGGATCCCAACGATCCGCTCACCGGGAAGACGATCACCGAAGACGTGTTCAGCGCAGGATCGGTTGGGTCAAACGCCAGTATGATCATGGCCAGCAACCCGGCACGAGGGGCGACTCCGCCTCCGGCGGTGCGCGGCGCAACCCCGCCTCCCGCGGTCCGGGGCAGCAATCCGCCGCCCGGTTTACGGAGCCCGACGCCGCCCCCCGCGCCGCGGGGCGCGACCCCGGCACCGACCGCCTCCGCTACTCCGGCGCCGAGCACCAGGAGCGCGACGCCGCCCCCCGCGTCACGAAGCCAGGGCGTCTCGCCACCGCCCACCCCCTCGCGTAGCGGGCCGATGGCCCGGAGCACACCCAGCGTGCCCCCTACCCAGGGAGACGCTTTTGTCCTGGCGAATACGGCCGACGCGCCGCCGGAGCCAGAGGACGATGAGAACCCCTTCCAGGTGCCGCCTGAGCTGATGGCGTCTCCCGAGTCTGAGGCCGGCGACGCCCGCGTAGCGGCAGCTGCCGATGACGCGGCCGCGGGGCAGGCTTTTGGTCTCTCCTCGCTGACGACCTCTGGTGGCGCCGGCGTCGCTGCCGGTGTCGCGAGCGCCGCCGAGCCCGGGAGGGTGCATGTGCAGCATGAACGGCCGCTCACGCCGGCGCCGCGCGCGAACCCGCCGTCACTGCCGCCGTCGCGTACGGGTCCCGCCTCCTTGACGCCCCGGATCGACGACCCTTCACGAAGCCGCAGCGACGGTATCCGCGTGGGTGCAGGAAAGGCGGACCACGCCGATTCTGACGAGGCTCCCGAGCCTGCGCGGGGGGGCTTCGGCAAGATCATCGGCGCAGTGCTCATGCTGATGGTGCTCGGCGGCGGGGCGCTGGTCGCCGGGGCCTGGTACCTGTTGCGCGACAAGACCGGCACGGTCACCGACGAGACCCCCATTGGGGCCACGGGGGAGACCCCGGCCGGTGGAGGTGCCCCTGCTGCCAACCTACCGAGTGGCGCCGCTGAGGCGGACTTCAGCCCCAACGCAGCTGGGAAGGGTGGAGTGGTGCTCAGCGCGCCCGACGGGGCCTCGAAGGTCGCGATCACGAGCACGATGGGCTTCAAGACGGACTGGGACGGCTCCGGCTTCCTCCGTCTCAGGGACATGGAGCCCGGAAGCTACCGCGCTAAAGTCAGCCCGAAAGGTGGGGGTACACCTGTGTTTTCCGAGTTCCGCATCGAGGCGGACACCACGTGCGCGCAACGGTACCAGAATGGGGCCTGGGAGAAATCGGAATGCAATTGATCGTGCTTTGCGCGAGCCTTGCCTTGGCCGACGAGGTGGCCTACGCCGACCTGATTCAGACCGCGCGTGCCGCGATCGCGAAGGAGGATTGGGCGAGCGCCAAACAGGCGTTGAACGAGGCTGAGGGCGCGGCATCCGGCACCGAAGCGCTGATCAGCAACGACGACCTTGTGCGGCTCTGGTTCTACCGCGGGGTCATTGAGTGGCGGCAGGGTGATCCGGCCGGTCAGGCGCTCGATCTGTGGCGTAAAGCCCTGGTGTTTGGCACCGACTACGCCCCGGACGCCGACGTGCTCCCGGCCCCCGAAGCGCAGGACGTCTACTACGCCCTGCGCGAGGAACAGAAGGGCAAGGACCAGGTCGCGCTCGCGCTCCCCGAAGATCCCGGTGACGCTACGATCTTCGTAGATGGAAAGCGCTACGAGCCGCTTGACGCGGTGTACTACGGCAGCCACTTCATCCAGGTGCGCTGTGCCGAGGGGAATCTTGTTTCTTCCTGGCACAACTTCGGCACTCCTCCGCCGGACTACCTGGTGCTCTGTAGCGGAGGAAGCTATCCCGTAGCCGGAAAGAGCAAGACAAAGGCACCGAAGACGCCGAAGGAGCCCAAAGCGGCGAAAGAGCCGAAGGCTGAAGAGCCGGCGCCGGAGAAGGTCGCCAAGGCCCCGAAGGAGCCCAAGGCCGAAAAAGCGGAGGGCGGCGGCGGCGACCTCGCCGGTTGGGTGCTGATGGGCGTCGGCGGCGCGCTCGTGCTCGGCGGGACAGGCACCAACTTCTTGATCGTGAACCCCGCCTGGACAGCCGGTGAGGCCGCCAACGCCGATCCCAGCTCGGTGACGGCGGATGACGCCGAGGCGATCATCGCCCGCTTCAACAGCGGTCGCATGCTGACGCTCGGGCTCATCGGCGCGGGCGTGGTCACCGCCGGCGCGGGGGTCGTGGTGGGACCGCTGCTCAACGAGCGAGTAAGCCTCGGTTTCGGCACGATCCACGTTCTTTTTTGAGCTCGGCTCTCTCAAACGGCGCCGGCCGCGTACCCCTTCAGCGTCCGCTAGCTTCGGCGGGCTGGAGGATACCCACCAGTGGCGCTCGGCCGCCCAGGTGCACATCCAGCCGTTCCCAAGCTTCTATCTTCCACTCGCGGCTCATCCAGACCCGGTCGTAGGCATGAACCGGGAAGAGCGGCAGAGGACCGAACGCCATCGGCCAGGTGGGGAGCGTGGGTGTCGAACGTAGGTGGATCCGACTGAACCAGCGATCCAGGTGTTGGTAACGAGGTGAAGGCGCGTCGGCGACCACCAGAGCGCCCCCGGCGCCGATACGCTCAAGCGTCCATGCGTCGATCGCCGCGGCATCCTGGACCCGCCGTTGATCCAGCTCGCCCCAGGGTCCGGGGTAGCTGGTGACCAGGAGCGGCACGGTCGTCTCGGGGGTGATGCCGACGAACATGAAATGTCGTGGTCCGAGGTGACTGTCGTAGCTCCACGCGGTCTCGCCGCTGCCACATTGGTGGAAGACCCCGCGGGTGAGGACCACCACTGGCTCCTCGATGGAGTCCGCATCGGCGTCGCGCTCCGGCCAGCTCTGGTACTCCGCGCCCAGGTCGGCGCGGATTCGCTCCAGGACCGCCCCACGCGTCAGGCCGCGCACCACGAGGATGTCAGGCCGATACTGCAGCGAAATCCGATAGAGCTCGGCGAGCTCCATCGGGCTTGTGACCCTCCAGGTGAGCAGGCGCACCTCGTCCAGCGGGCTGACCACGCCGCGTCCACACTCACTGACGGTGGCCAACCAACCGGGGAGGATCGGGTCGGGAGCTGGGGGATCGGGGAACTGCATTGGGTAGCGGGAGCCCGCTGCGGCTCCGGTGGCGCCGCAGAGCAGCAGGAGCGCCATCCCGATCCGGCCCCGAAAAGACAAGAGCCAGGCCGTCAACGTCGCCCATACCAGCAGGAGCGGCTCCATGTGGAGGAGGAGCGCGGAGGTCCACCAGCGGTCGGCCATGCCGCCGATGATCGGCCCCGAGGCTACGAGAAGGCTCGCGAGTGCCACCCAGAACATGGTGCTGCCGGCGCCCGACGACTTGGGTGTGATCGTCAATCCAACCCCGAGATTGGCAAACGAACGGTGAACGTGGAGCCGCGTCCCGGTGTGGAGCTCACATCGATCTGGCCGCCGTGGGCTTCAATCAGCCGCTGGCTGATAGCGAGGCCCAGGCCGGTGCCGGCGGCGCGTGTCGTGAAAAAAGGAACAAAGAGCTTGTCCAGGTCCTCCGGCGGCACACCGCAGCCGCGGTCCTCGACGACGATCAGCACCGCAGGCGTGCCGCGGCTGTCACGGAGACGTCCCTTCCGCGTGCGCAGCGTGAGCACGCCGCCTTCCTCCATCGCGAGGAGCCCGTTCTGTCCCAGGTTCAACAGCACCTGCTTGAGCTTGGCGGCGTCGGCGGGGAGCGGCGGGAGCTCGGCCGCCAGCTCCTCGACAACGGTCACGCCGTCGGCGAGGCCCTGCGCCCGGAACAGACCCGCGACCTGGCTCACAAGCGCGTTGAGGTCGAGGGGCTCGGTGTGCAGCTGGAGCGGACGCGAGTAGTCGAGGAACTGGCTCACCACCACGTTGAGGCGGTCCACCTCATCGACGATCACCCGTTTCATCTCGGCCTCGGCGGGGTCGTCGGTGGCCTGCAAGAACTGCGTCGCCCCCTTTATCGCGGCGAGTGGATTACGGATTTCGTGGGCCAGGCCCGCGGCCATCGTGCCCAGCGCCGCGAGACGGTGCATCTCCTTGAGTCGGGCAAATCCGTGGAGGTTCTCCACCACCCGAGAGATCAGGCCCGCGGACTGCGACAGTCGGGCGACGTCCGCGTCCGACAGGCCGTTGGCGCCCTCCGCGTCACGAAGCGCGAGCCACCCCAACACCGTCTCGCCCGCGAGCAGGGGCAGGACCACATCGGCTTGAACGGCGTCCAGGAGCCTCAGCCGCTCATCGGCGAGCTCGGCCTCCGGGCCGACGTGGCGCTCCAGGTCGGAGCGCACCCACGCCGTCGGTACCGTGGGGACCGTCGCGCCCCAGGCTCCGCGCCCGACGAGCAGATGGGCGGCCACCCTGCGTAGGGGCGCCTGGTCGCGAAAGCCGCCGCTCGCGACCATATGGTAGCTGCGTCGCCCCTCATCCCAGAGGTAGACGGCGGCGGCTCCGACACAACCGCTGCCGGTCAGCCGCGCCACCACCTCCTCCGCCGCGCCCTCGGGGGTGAGGGCGCGGGGGACGGCGTCGTCGAGGTCTCGGAGCACACGTTGAAGCTCATCCGAGCGCCGAAAGAGCACGCGCTCCATCGTGGCCTGAAGCCAGCCCCCGACGGGCTCGTAGGCCAGGAGAAAGAGGCCGGAGACCATGAAAACCTGGAACACCGAGTGCACCGGGTAGGCCTGGGCGAGCCCGCTGATGGAGAGCGCGTTGAGCCCGACCAGCGCGCTCCCCGCGATCGCCACCGCGGCCAGACGAATAAAGATCGCGCTCGGATCGAGCACCCGGCGGGCCGAGGCCACCTGCCACGCGGCGAAGATGAACAAGCTGGCAAACAACGCGCCGATCGGCGGCACCGGACCCTGCAGCACCACCGGCCGGGCGGTGTAGCCGAGGCCGTCGGTCGCGGGGTGAGCGATGATGGAGCGGACCAGGGCCTCCAGCATTGAAAAGCCAACGGCAAAGGCGGCAAATGAGAATATATAACCAACACGGGCGCGTTCGACGCGCCGGCTCGTGCTGCGGTACCTCTCCCAAAGCCGCCAAAGCGGCACGCAAAACGCGCCCAGGACGTACAGCCCGAGGAGCACCTCGGGCCATGACGCCCGCGGCATGTTCCGGGCGAAGGCCAGATCCGCAACCACGAAGAACCCAGCCATCGCGAGCCCTGAGGTGCCTAAGCGGCGATTCTCGAGCGTACGGCCCTGGGACAGCTCAGGGCGAGCTTCGGCGGGCTCGTGATCCGCTGGGTCGCCCGCGGCGGGGCGGCCTGCGGACCCCTCGGCTTCGGGGGGCGGCCGAGGGGGGCTCTCGGAGAGCGTCTCGATCCGCCCGCCCAGGGTGTTCGTTTCGACTTGCGGGCGGCGGTTGGGCCGGGGTTCGGCGGTCGGAAGCAGCCGCTCCACGAGCTGGAGGAAGGCCCAGGGCAGGAGAGCGCCGGCGCCACCGTGCAGATATTTGAAGGCGCCAAGGCCGGGGATCAGGTAGATGGTGAAGCCGAAGTAGGCCAAGCCGATGAGCCCGGCCAGCACCGAGAACGCGCGGATCTGCGGGTCTCGGCGGGCATCGAGGGGCGCTCGGATCGCAAATGCGCCCGCGAGCACCGCGGCGAGTCCGTAGATCAGGAGGTTCATCGGGGCCCCTGGAGCTAGCTAACCCGCTGAGGCGGGGCGTCGGCTGGCCGCGCGGGGTCAGCGGTGCTGGTCTACCAGGATGACGTTGCCGTCGGGGTCGGCGATCATGAAACGGGCGGGTCCGCTCCCGGCAGGGTCAGCCTCGGTGTGAAACACGACCCCCTTCTCCTTCAAGGCAGCTTGGAGCTCACGAATGTCGGTGAAGCTCTCGGATCAGCAAACCTTGTTGGGCGACCCCGTGGACCGCCACAAACCCTAGCTTTTCGTAGAAACTCCGCGAGGCCGCGAGGTCCTTGACGGCGACGCTCACAGAAAATGCACCCAGGTCCATGCTCATTCCCAGCGAGAGCGGTAGGGGGCCCTACGGCCTCGGCCACTAACCCGGCGACCGGCCCCTCGGCCCGCCTCGATCGCCGGCCACCGCGGGATAGAGCTGCCGGCACCGACCCGTAGCGTGGGTCCAGGCGAGGAGAGGGAGAGGATGAGGATCACCCGTGTCTACACCCGCACCGGCGACCGGGGCACCACGCGACTTGTCGGCAACAAAGAAGTCCCGAAGGACCATATACGCATCGAGGCCTATGGCACGGTCGACGAGCTCAACGCGATCCTCGGCATCGTCCGCGTGTTCAACACCCGGAGCGACGCGTCCCCGGACGCCGTATCGCGGATCGACCAGATGTTACATAGGATTCAGAACGATCTTTTCAACGTGGGCAGCGAGCTCGCCACCCCCCCGACGGACCGCTGGCCCGGCCAGTACTTGATCGGCGACCCTGACATCGACCGGCTCGAGGGCTGGATCGACACGATGAACGAGGACCTTGGCCCGCTGAAGGAGTTCATCCTCCCTGGGGGTGGCCCGGTCGGCGCCTTCCTGCACCAGGCGCGCACCGTGTGCCGCCGCGCGGAGCGACAGGTGGTTCGGCTCACCCGGGAGGAGCCCGAGACGGGAAACGGGCCGACGCGTTTCCTCAACCGGCTCTCCGACCACCTCTTTGTGCTCGGTCGCTGGGCGGCCCGGCAGCTTGGCGAGCCCGAGGTGTTGTGGGAGCGGAGCCGCGCTCCGACCTGAACGGCGGAGGGCGTCAGGGAATTCTCCGGCCTCTTCCCGGCGGAGGACGGCCCTTCCTGCCGGGAGAGTCGCGCGCCATGGCTCTCCATGGTGGTAACTGCGCCCGCGGGGGGTTAGTCGCGCCGCCCTGTGAGGTGGACTTGAGCTCAGCCCCCGACCGTACCATCACCCGTCTTCATGTCGAGGGCATTCGGACCGCCGCGCCCCAGCACATCGCTGTGCTCATCGCCGACTTGATCCGGACCCACATCGACCGCATCGCGGTGCCCTGCATCGCGGACATGTACGCCGTCTCCGAGGGGGATCTCCCCGTGATCCTCGCCGATGACCTGAGCACCTGGGCCCGGCGCGCGACCCGGGAGATCCACGATCTTCCCGACGTCGAGGCCGTCTCTTTCCTCGCAGAGCTGGGTGAGCTCCCTCCCGAGCTCGTGCCGGGGGCTCTGCGTGAGGCGATCGTGCCGCTCAAGGAGCGCCCTCTCGCCGAGGTGGTCGAGGCCGTGTCCCGGCTTGAGGAGCGCTTTGCCGAGGTCGCGGCAAACAAGGTGGTGATCCACCGGCAACCCAAGGCTGAGGCCAAGGCCAAGGCCAAGCCCCGCCGGCCGATCGGCGAGCCCTCTTCGGATCCCGAGGCGGTCCGCACCCCCAAGCCGCGTGCGCCCCGCGCGAGCAACAACGGCGTGGACCCGGCGCGTGCCGAGTTCATCCGTAAGGACATCACCGACCGGCTCACCTTGCGCGAGTACGCTGAGCGTGGGCTGAAGGAGTCCATCCTCGCGGCCGGCGTGAAGCACCGCTCCCCCTACACCGACATGACCGAGGCGGAGATTCTCCAGGAAGTGCGCCGGATGGAACGTGAGCGGAAGCTGCGGTCCACGGGCGGGCGCTGGGTCCTCCGCTAGGACACGCGCCAGGGACTCGCTCGATAGACTCGATCGCCGCGGGTGCGGAACGCCCGCTTGGTGCGCCAGAACACAACGCCCGGCGCCGCGCTCATGCTACCGTGCGCCCGATGAACACACCCGAGAGTCAGCTCGCGGCGCTCGAGCGCACCCTGCACCACGAGCAGGTCGCGAACGAAGCGCGCCACTGGGTCCGAATCACCGCGGCGTGCAACAGCCGCTGCGTCTTCTGTCTGGACAGCGAGGCTCAAGACGGGCGTATGTTGGGGTGGGAGGATGTATGCCGTGAAATTCGCCGTGGCCGGGAAGAGAAGGACGCCACCCGGATCGTGATCTCGGGCGGTGAGGCATCGATTCATCCGCGGTTCGCGGACTTCGTACGGTATGCCAAGAGCAGCGGCTACCGTTGGGTGCAGACCGTCACCAATGGCAGACGTTACGCCAAGAAGAGCTTCTACCTCGCCGCGGTCGACGCCGGCCTCGATGAGATCACCTTCTCGCTCCACGGCCACAACGCCGAGCTTCACGACCGGCTCACGGTTTCGCCTGGCTCTTTCGACGAGCTCCTCCTGGCGATGATGCGCGCGGTGCGCGACCGAAAGCTCGTGGTCAACGTCGACGTGGTGATCAACAAGCAGAACGTCGAGCACCTCGAGAAGATCGTCGCCTTGTGCGCTCGGATCGGGGTCCGAGAGTTCGATCTGCTCCACGTGATCCCGCAGGGGGAGGCCTTCCAGCACCGCGAAGAGCTCTTTTACGACCCCGCCGAGCACGCCGAGAGCCTCCGGCGCGTGTTCCGGCTCGCGCGGCACGCGGATTTCCACATCTGGACGAATCGGTTCCCCGTCGCCCAGCTTGAGGGGCTCGAAGAGCTGATTCAGGACCCGCACAAGATGCTGGACGAGGTCGGTGGGCGACGGCTTGGCTTCCGACGCTTCGCGGACGGGGGCGAGGTGCTTGAGTGCCGGGATTCTCGGCGTTGTGGGCATTGTTTCATCGAGCCCTTCTGTACGCGGCTCGACGCTCATCTGCAGGCGGTGGAGGAAGAGCAATACGAGATCTGGGACGTTGGTGCGGATCTTGGCCTCGCCGACCAGCTCCCGGCGCGGTGGCTGGGCCTGGAGCCAGGGCCAGAGCCCTTGCCGGAACGGCCGCTGTACGTCTCCGCGCGCGCGCTCGGCGGACGGCAGCCCCCGGCGGGGTCGCGGGTGGTCGTCCGGTCCCTCGCGGAGCTTGGCGAGCTCGCGGCGGATGTCGAGGTGGAGCTTCACGTCAATCGTGAGGTTGCCTCTGCGCTCCTTGTAAATCCAGCCCCGGTCCAGGCACGGGCCGACCACATCGTGCTCCACGCCCCGACCCACCTCCACATGGAGACCTCGGTCGCAGAAGATCCGGATTGGTTTGCCTTCTTCACGCAGCTCGCGGCGGTCGCTCCGGGCCTGAGGGCGCAGAACCTGCCCCCTTGCCTGGCCCCCGGCGCGCGGATCGAGGCGGCGCCCAGGCGGATGGCCGTCGCGGAGCTGCACGACGACGGACGCCTCGGGATCGATACGTTCGTCGAACGCTACATCCGTGAGGAGTATCGCGCCAAGAGCACGCGGTGTTCGAGCTGTGTCCACGACAAGGTCTGTCCGGGTGCCCACATCCAGCACCTGCGGCACGCCGGTCTGGGTGTGCTCCGTCCGGTCACCGAGGGTCCTCCCGCACCGCTCAGGCCCCCGCCGGCACGCCTCGCGGACGGAGCGCCGCCGCCCGCCCGTGGCCGCCGGCTGCCCGCGCCCGGCCGCCCGCCGGTGCCTGAGATCGACGTTCTGCCGGGTCGGCGTAGCTGATGGCCAACCTTGGCTATCTCCAACTGACACGAGAGTGTCGTCAGCATTGCCGCTTCTGTTCCAATCCCCCGTCAGGCATCGAGCTCGAGCTGGATGAGATGAACTTTCATCTTGATGATCTTGTCAGTCGTGGCTACGACGGCGTGATCCTCACGGGTGGCGAGCCGACGATCAGCCCGCTGCTTTTTCCAGCGGTCAAAGCGGCAAAGGAGCGGGGACTCTTCGTTCGAATGATCACCAATGGTGCGCGACTCGCGGAGCGCCCCTTCTTCGAGGCGCTCGTCACCCGCGGGCTCAGTCACGTCCATGTGTCCTTGCACTCGGCGCGCCCGGAGGTGCACGACTTCTTGACCCAGACCGAAGGGGCGTGGGTGCGGATCTGCGCGGCGTTGACCTGGGCGGGCGAGCTCGGGGTGCAGGCGGACATCAACACTGTCATCAACGCCTACAACAGCGACCACCTGCACGAGACCGTGATGTGGGTGGTGGATCGCTTCCCGCATATTCGGCATTTTGTCTGGAACAACATGGACCCGAACATGAACCGGGCCGAGCGCAACCCCGACGTCATCCCGCGGCTCGGGGAGATGGAGCTCTCGTTACGCCTCGCAATGACCCACCTTCGTGCCACCGGTCGGAGCTTCCGGGTCGAGCGCGTGCCACTCTGCTATATGAGCGGCTTTGAAGAGCATTCTACCGAGACGCGTAAGATCGTGAAGGAGGAGGAGCGGTGTATTCGTTTCCTCGACCGGAAGGGATTCGTGCTTCAACGCCAGTTCCTTCATGGCAAGGCCTCGGCCTGCGACTCCTGTGCCCTCGACCCGGTGTGCGCCGGCTTATATTCGATGTCCTATCATTACGATGCGGCGGAGCTTTTTCCGGTGCCGGGTGACCCGGTGGACGTCATGCGGCGGGTGTTGCGTCGGGAGCCCGAAGCTGAGCTCGTGGAGCGCGTGCTGGCCCGTCGGGGCAGCCGCAGCGACGAGCAGCCCGACGATCATGGTCTACGTACGCCAGGAAAGGAGACAGTGATACATGGCTGATCCCAATTCGCGGCACCCGCGGAACGCCGCGGGCCCGTGGTTTGTCGATACGCGTTGTGTGAGCTGCGACACCTGCACCGACATCAGCCCGGAGGTCTTCGGGCGGGCGGCGGATCGCAAGGCCTTCGTGCAGGACTATCGGGCTTCCGAGGCGGCTATGTTCAGGGCGGCGTTGGAGAGCTGCCCCGTCGAGGCGGTGGGGGACGAGGACGATCTTGCGAGCCTCGTCACTCGCGGGTGAGGGCCGGCGCCGGCAAAGTTGGATAGCCTCCGGCCCGATGATCATCCTCGGAATTTCGGACAGCCGGGAGCCGGGAGCAGCCCTGGTCGCCCAGGACACCCTCATCGCGGCGGCGGCGGAAGCCCCGCTCCGCCGGGCCCGCTGCCCCCACCAGCTCCCTACCGCGGCGATCGACGCCGTCTTGGAGATTGGTGGCTTTCGCGCAAGGGATGTCAGCCGCGTGGTCATGGCGGGTATGTTCACCCCCGGCCCGTTGAGTCGTTTCGGCATCCGGAGCCCGGGCCCGACCTCGCGGCGCCTTCGCCGGGACGCCACCCTACGGGAGACCGGCCTCCACATGATCGTTCAGGAGGCGTGCGCGCAGACCCTCTCTGCGAGGTTGGGACGGATTGGGCTTGGGGACCGACGGGTCCACTTCATCGAGCATGACCGATGCCACGCCTACGCGGCGTACCGGGGGCAGCCGCGGGATCGGGTGTTGGTGGTGGCTGTCGACGACGGGGGCGACGGCGCCGCGCTGTCGGTCAACCTCGGCCATCATGCCCAGCTCGAGCGGCTCTACTTCCAGAGCGCCCACGCGGCGATCGCCAGCTTTTCGGCCAGGGTCTCTACGCTCCTCGGCCAACCCGGTCGGCCCCTCGACCGTTTTGACCGCGACGAGCGGGGGCCCGATCTCTCGGCCGAGCTCCGAGCCGAAGGTGCAGGCTTCAATCTTGCGCCGCGGCCGGTCGAGCCGGACCCGCTCGCCCGGGTGCCGCCGCTCGCGCTCGCGGCCGGAGCGCAGGACACGCTCGAGCGGGCCGTGATCGAGGTGCTCCGGTATCATCTGCATGCCCACACCTGCCGCGATCTCGCGGTAGCGGGCGAGCTGTTTCGGAACAGTCGGCTCTGCGCCAGGATCGCGGAGATGAGCGAACTGGACTCCCTTTTTGTGTTTCCCGAGCCGGGGGACGCGGGCCTCGCCGTCGGGGCGGCGCTGGGCTTTGCAGGGGTAGGGGCCCGGCGCATGTCGGACCCGTGCCTCGGCCCGCGTTGGACGGACGAAGCATGTTATCGCGCGTTGTCCAACGCCAGCCTGCCTCGGCAACGGGTGGACGACCCTGAGGCCGAGGTCGCGCGGCTGATCCACCAGGGTTTGAGCGTGGCCCGATTTGCCGGCCCGCTCGAGCTCTCCCAGCACGGACTCGGGAACCGAAGCGTCCTTTCGTCCCCAGACCGCCCCGGCCCCGGCGGTATCGCTAAAAACGGCGCTGCTACCTTGGCTGAACATGCAGAGGGTTACCTCCACCTGGCCCGGTGCGCCGACGCCGCGCGTTTCCAGACGCTCGCGCTCCCGGTCACCGCCAGCTTCGCGGCTGCCTACGCCGGGGTGCTCCGGCCCGACGGCCGGGTCGAGGTCCAGCTGGTGAAAGAGTCGGACGACCCGACGTTTCATCGATTGCTGCGCCTCTGGCGCGCCCGGTCTGGCCACGCCACGCTGCGGGTGACCACCCTGACCGACAGCGCCGGCCTGGTAGCCGCGAGCCCGATGGACACCATCCAGTGCTGGCGCGCCGGCGACAGCGATGCCCTGTTGCTTGGCCCCTACCTGGTCCGGCGCGAGTAGCGCCGAGCAGCTCTCCATAGTGTCCGTGCCCCGAAGCCTCTCGTCACCTGAGGAAGCCGGCGCACGGACACGTGGGGCGCGAAGCGACCGGGCTGGGGGTGCGGCGAAGCCGCAAGGGGGAGCGCAGGCTCCCCCTCCAAAACCGCCCTGCCGTCGCGAACGCGGCGCGGTCGCGAAGCGACCGACTGAAGTCTTTCGCCTGTGGCGAGAGACTTCAGGGCGGGGGCACTAGAGCAGCCTCGGCGTCGGGAGCCCTTTTTCGAGCGCGTCCAGGGCAGCACGGAGCTCCTCGGCGATCGCGGCCGCGTGCTCGCGCGCGAGTTCGAGGCCCTGGAGGTAACGCTCACGAGCGCCGATCTCGTCGCCACGAGCCCTCAAAAAATGGCCTTCGACGAGGAGCAGGCGAGGCAGGTGCTCGGGAGAACGCTGACCGGCGGTGTTCTTTTGCGCCGCCTCCAACGCGGCCTCCGCGTCGGCGTGCCCCAGCCGGAGCTTGATGTCGGCGCGGGAGACATGAAAATGAGGTGCCGGTTCGCCGATCTCCGCCCACAGCTTGATGGCAGCCTCGTAGGCGGCGAGCGCGTCGTCGTACCGCGCCTCGGCCCCGGCAAGCGACCCCAGGTTGCCGAGTACACGGGCTTCGAGCTGCCGTTCGCCGGTACGCCGCGCGAGCTCGAGCGCGGCGCTGAACAGGGGGGCCGCGGCGGTTGCATCCCCGAGCCTCAGCTTGAGGACGCCGAGGTTGTTCAAGAGGTGCGCCTCCCCACCTCGACGACAGCCTTCCCGGAGGCGCGTCAGTGCCCGCTCAAAATGGGGCGTCGCCGCGGCGGGCCCCTCGAGGTGGAAGAGCCCCAGTCCAACCAGGTTGGCGGCCTGAGAGGCACCGCGTGGATCGGCCGCGGCGTCGAAAATGCGCTCCGCGGCCTCCCCGTGGCGGCGGAGCGCGGCGGGGTCCCCGGATGCCTGGCCGAGGCGGCCGAGCGCGATCTCGAGCTGGCCTGCGACGCCGAAGGAGCGTCCGTTCGGGTCGATGCGGGTCAAGCAGCTCCGGGCCTCCTCGACGCGACCGATCCTCAACAACAAGCCGCCTTCAAGCACCTGAAGCTCGGTGAGCTCCTCGGGTTGGCCGGCAGCCTCCGCTTGGGCGGCGACGGCGGTGGCGAGGCCCTCGGTCCATCGGGCGAGATCGGTGAGGAGCCGCACCCGAGCGAGCTGTGCCCGGGTGCGGGCCGGATCGCCCCCAGACTGCGGCAACCACCGAAGCGCCCGGTCGTAAAGGCTGAGCGCTTCGTGGTTGCGGTAGACGTCGCGGGCAGATTCGGCAGCACGAACCAGCCACCTGGCGGCATTTGGAGCATCTTCGGCCGCCTCGTAGTGTTCGGCGACCTCCAAGGACCACGCCTCGATCTCGTCGGCGTGGAGCTGGAGGATGGTCTCGGCGATACGCCGGTGAAGCGGCTCTTTCTTGGTGCGCGCGAGCATCCCGTAGATGGTGTCGCGGAGCAGGAGCTGGCGAAAACGTAGTCGCGTGCCGAAGACCCCCCAGAGCCGGCGCTGCACGCCCTCAGCGACGGTGGACTCGAATGCCGGATCGTCGGCGATTCGGCGTAAGAGGCTGATATCCATCTCGGCTCCCAACGCGGACGCGCGCCGCACGAGCCGCCGGAGGGGCCGGGGGAGCCGGTCGAAGCCGGCTGTTAGCAGGCTGGCGGCGTCCGCTGGCACGACGAGGTCGGTTCCTGGAGCGAGGCCTTCTTCTGTTGGAAGGAGCGCTTTTTTTTCCCGTAGCCAGCTCAGGACCCGGTCCGCGAGCAACGGATTGCCCCCGGTCTCGGCCTGCAGCAGCGCCAGGAGGGCGGGAGCGGCGGGTTGACCCAGCCTTATCTGTGACAGCGCCGCGAGCCCCTCCTCGGACAGTCCCTGGACCTGGACCCGCGTGACCCTGAGCCCGGCCCACGGCCCTCCCAACGGCGCGTTGGGGGTGAGGGGCAGCAGGGCTTGACGTGAGCTCGAAGCTCCCGTCTCATCGGGTCGTCCCACGACGAGAACGACGAGCCCAGCCGAGTCCCGCCGCACGAGCTCCCGGAGCACCCTGAGGCTGTCTTCGTCCAGGCCGTGCGCGTCTTCCATCAGCAGGATCGTCGACCCGAGCGTCGCGAGGGCGAGGATCCACTCGGTCAGCGCGTGGATCCGCGCCTCCCGCCGTTGGGGAGGTTCAAGGTATTGATACTCGGCCCCGTAAGGCGTCTCGCCCAGGATCACGCCCAGCACCGGCCGTGCGCGCCGGAGGTGAGGCAATGCCGGGTGGTCCTTGGGTATCGCCGCGAGCTTGCGATCGAGCAGGCCGCAGTCGGACGCCCACCCGCGGAGCGCGACGGTCAGGGGTCCGAGGCCCTCGGGGTGAAGCGCGTCGGCAGCGCCCCGGAGGAGGGTCACCGGGCGTGGCCCGCGGAGCGCGTGCAGGACCGACTCTACGAGCCGGGACTTTCCGACCCCCGGCTCTCCCGACACGACAACCATGCCTGCGGGGCTCATCGCCAGGGCTGGCGCAAGTGCTTCGTACAAGGCCGTTTCTTCGGCGGGACGGGCGACGACCCCGGTGCCGCGAGAGCTCAGGTCGACGAGGCGCTCACCCAGCGCTGAGACCAGGAGCGCCTCGGGAAAGCCCTTCAGGAGTTGTCGTTCGCGCTCGAGAAATGTCCACGGAACCTCGGAGGCCGCGACCTCCGCGCTACACCAGACCTCGCCCGGAGGGGCGGCCTGCATCAGGCGGGTCGCAAGGTTGGCGACCCGGCCGATACAGGTGAACTCTGCGCGTCGGCGGTTCCCCAAGAACCCCGCGAAGGCTACACCACGAGCGACCCCACATCGGGGCCTCGGCGCTCCGGGCGCTCCGGCTGCGACGAGCGTAGAGGCGGCGAGCAGCGCGCGATGGGTGGCGTCCTCCCAGGCGGTGGGCGCCCCGAAAAAGGCCCACATTACCCAGCCTTTGTCGCTGAAGTCAAAGCGGAGCCCGCCCCCGCCGTGCCGGTCGATCACCGTCGCGATCAGCCCGACAAAGCTGCGCGGGTCGGGCTGGCCGTCGAAGCAGAGGAACAGAGCAGTGACCTCGCGGAGCTCCCCTTCCGGGGGAAACTCGCGGATCGCCGCGGGTAACAGCACGTTGCCGGTGTCGCCCTCGGGCGAAGAGAGCACCGGCAGGGCGGGGGGGAGCGGCACCCGCGTCACGCGCAGGCGGTGCCGGACCGCTGCGGCCAACACGCGAAAGCCGTCGGTTCGTCGCGCGCCCGACGTCGGCCTGAGGATGGTCAGGCGTGCCTCTGCGCTCGGGCCGAAGACGAGGTCGCCCGCGCGCGCCGCCATCTGCGCGGAGGCGACCTCCTCCAGGACCTGGCCCCAGAAGTACCAGGTGACCGGGCAGCCGGGGAGGGGGGCTGCGGGGTTCCGCCCGAGCACCGGTACCAGCGCGCCGCGCGCCATGGGCCCGGAAACGACCGGCCGCCGGCGCTCGACCCCGCGGTCGGGCGTCGGTAGGAGCACACATTCGACGCCGACTGTTCCGCTCGCGACGCTGATCTTGAGCTGGAGGCGCACCCGCTCGCCGTGGTCGAGGGTGGGCAGCTCAGCTCCGCTCAGGGCCTCCTGCATCCGGAGCGCGGCGGTCTTGACGCGCCGAAGGGTCGCTCGTCTCCCGTCCTCGGGGAACATCGCGGTGAACGCGTCACCGGCAAAGCCCATGATCTCGCCGCCCGCGGCGTAGACCGCCTCGACCAGCGGGTCGAAGGCGACCCTGAGCGCACTGGCGATCAGCTCGCCGCCGCGGCTGCCCATCGCAGAGGCATGCTCCGTGAGTCGAGTAAATCCAGATACATCCACGAACATCACGAGGACCTCGGCTTGTCGCGAAACGGTCCCCTCGGCGTACATCACCTTCACGGACGCAGGCACGAGCTCTGGAAGTTCGGTCACCCCTTTTCAAATATCTCGGGGAGCGCTTCGCTGTGGCGTCGTGGGCGTCGTGGTCTCCGAATGCTGGACTGCCGCGGGAGGTGCTGCGGTCGGGCGCGGTCGCGGACGTCAGGGCCAGAGCGCCAGAGCACGCTGGACCCCCTCGGGGATCCACAACCCGGTGACGATCGCGATCAAGAGCAGGAGCAAGGCGGAGACGGGGGCGTCGGGGTCGGGCTCGGCGTGGGCGAGCGCCAGCATCCGCGGCAGGACCCGCAGCAACAGCGTGAGGGCCACGCCGCCGATGAGAAGGAGCGCCGCGCCTCCCACCCAAACGCCGGAGACCGACTTGACCACGGAGATCACCACAAACATCGCGGTGGCGCCGCTGCCGAGCCCGGCCAGTAGCCCGAGCGCCAGCGCAGCGATGGGTCGCCGGATCCGCCCGGGGCCCCGCCCGCCGCCAGCGGGGAGGTTGAGCCACAGCACGGCGATCAGCAGATCGCGACTGATACCCTGGTAGATCGCTGGCCCGTGGGCGCCGGCTGCCACGAGGAGTAGGCTCACGCCCACTTGTGCGACCGAGACCCAACTGATCAGCCGTAAGGCACGGTCTTCTGCGCTGAGCCCGGCCAGTCCCAGCCCCAAAGACACGAACGCGCCGACCATCACGAGCGGAGCGAGCAACTCCCGGGCTCCCTGCACTGCCTCAAGGATACGGATCAAGGCTAATATTCCCGCCCCCGAGAGCGCAGCGTTCAACACGGCGGCCGCCGGAGGGGGCGTGTCGTGGGAGAGCTTGAGCCGCCAGCCCATCCAGGGTGCGACGCCGATCAGGGGTGCCAGCCCGCCGGCCAGGAGCACGGTTCCGGCGGTCCACCACTCGGGCGCGCCGACCTTGGGTTGGGCCAAGGAGGCGAAGCTCGACGTCGGGAGGGACGCAGCGGCGGTGAGCATGAAAATACCAAGCAACATCGCCATCAAGCCGACGCTCACCGGAACGATGAGTCGCCAGGCGGCCTCCAGCGCGCGACGATGCTGGCGCCAGGCTACGAGCGGCGCTGCGGCCGCTACCAGCAGCAGAAGCCCGAGCCAGAGGTGGCGCAGATCGTCCGCCAGCGCGACGATAGCGACGGTGCCCTGAAGCAGGAGGAGAAGGGGTTCAACATGGTGATCGGGCGGTCCCGGCCGGGCCGCACGCCAAGGAGGCAGGCGCAGCGCGACCGCAGCGAGCACCAGATCGACTACGAGCAGCGTCGCTGCGCCGGCGGGATCGAGGCGGAGCCCACCCAGCGGGAGCCCGGCGACGCCCGGCAGCTCCAGGCTCACGTGTTCCTCGCGCAGCAGCCAGGCGACCAGCGTCGTGTGGACAGTCACAACCGACATGAGCGCCGTGGCCCTGTACAACGGCGCGACCCGCGCGAGGAGGAGAGCCGCCAGAAAGGGCCCCAGCACCACAAAAATCAGCGCTACGCTCATGGCTCGCGTCCGGGGGTGCTCGGGTCCCGGTCGAGCTGGCGCGTGACGGTCGCTGCCATGAGTAGGCACGCACCAAGCTGGATGAACAGCCCGAACACGACCAGGTCGCTCCACGCGTCGGGCGCCGAGACGGTGAGCAGCAGCACGCTGTTGGCGAGGATCATCAGGCCCACCGCCTGGCCCGCGAGTCGGACGCGGCCAAATAGTCGTTGTAAGCCGAGAAACGCGATCGCGAGGGCGGCGGACGAAAGCACACCGCCGCTCGACGCGGGCGTCGGGAGGCGCGCCCACCACGGGGTCAGGAACGCGAGCGTGACGAGGGAGCCCGCGACAAACATCGCTGCGCCGCCCCGTCGCTGCTTCGGCTCACGGAGGTGCCGGCTGTGCCGACGGACCAGCGGGTAGGCCCGCTGGAAGATCAGGTATTGCACCACCAGCAGCGGCGGGAGGAGCGCGAGCCTCTCTGGCGTGTACCAGGATTGTACGAGGATCAGCGCGGAGATGCACGAGACCTGGGCGCCCGCGGCGAGCACCCCCGGCTCGGTGCGCGCCGACGCGACCGGCGGCAAGGCGACGGCGACAGCGAGCAGGAGGATCCCGTCGGTAGCGAGGCTGTAGAGGGTGCTCACGACGCGCCCGGATGGCGAAGCAGCAGGATCGAGGCAGCGACCAGGCCGAGGAGCGCCGAACTCAGCACGAGCCCGAGCGCGCGTGGTGGCGTCTGGCGCGGCGCCCGACTATCGAGCACTCCAAGCACCACGACGGCGAGAAGCACGCCTATCAGCTGGATGATGACGAGGCGTCCCGGTATGAGGAGCCTGAGCGTTGCGCCGAAGAGGCCGGCCGAAATCAGGAGCCGGAGGCTCGACGCCCACAGCAGCGTCGCCAGTTCGGGGCCCGACCGGCTCGCGAGCAGCGGGCGCCGGTTCCCGAGCAGCTCGGAGACCGGCGAGGGCTCGTCGGAGGGGCTCGCGCCGCTGCTGGCGACGACGAGGCCGAGCATCGACAAAAGCACGAGGGCGAGGGGCAGCAGGTGCGGACCGCGCGGCGAGGTCGAAAAAATACCGTCTAACTGCGTGGATTGGCTGATCGCCGCCAGGCCGCCGAGGAGCAGGGCGAGGGTGGTCTCGGTGCCCAACAGCACCCTTGCCTCCCGCTCGGCCGCGAGTCGGGTGGTCCAGTCCGCGCCGTCGACCACCGCGACGAGCTCTGCGAGGCGCGAGAGCAGGAGCAGGTAGATGAAGAGGATGAGGTCGCCTTCGAATCCCAGACCGACAACGCCGGTACCCGGGAGCAGCGCCAGCGCGAGCACGAGGCAGACCCAGGCGAGGTGACTGGCCCTCGTGCTGACGGGGGTCGAGGCCGCGTCCCGAGGTGTAGTGAGGCGGAGATGGCGTAGGATCATCGCCCAGGTTGTGCCCCACGGAGGTCCGTGCCGAGCGTGCTGCTGCGCGCGCATCCGCGATCGCAGGTCGGGGAGCAGGGGCGCGGCGAGCACGGCCCCCAGCCAGACCAGGAGGCTCGGGATCATGCCAGAGCCCAGCCCAGGGCGAGCAGGAGCCCCACGAGCCACCAGGCCGTCTCGACGCGGGCCTCCTGTGGCAGCCGCGCGAGCAGCAGGCCAAGGCGTTCCCGGAGCGCCGCCACGTCGGGAGTGCGACGCTCGGCATGGGGGGCGGGACGGGGTGGTGGCGCCTCGGTCGCCTCTCGGCCGCCAATCCAGGCGACGGGCTCGGGGGCGGAGGTGCGCCTGCGATCGAAGGCTGAGACCAGCAGCGCGCCGGCGACCAGGGCCGCACCGAGGAGCGCTATACGATCCACGTCTGGATCGGGCGCGCTGCCGACGACGGTGTGGGCGGCGGCGGCCCGGCTCAGGGCGCGGGGCAGCACCGCAGGAGGGACGACCAGGAGTCCTGCCAGCCCGAACCACTCGAGCTTGGGGTCCAAGGGCAGAAGGCCGCCCGGCGCGCGCCGAGGACCCAGGAACACACCTGCAAAGGGCCGAAGTAGGGCGAGACCGGTCGCTACGCGCGCGAGCACGACCATCACGAAAATCGCGAGCAGCACCACCCGCACCGCCGGAGGGGCGGCGTCGAGTCCACCGATCAGGCCACGGAGGAGCGACCAGTCCGGCAAGAAGGTCGCGAGGGGTGGGAGCGCGATGAGGCACCACGTCGCCAGGCCAAACAGGGTGGCGGTGACGGGAAAGGGGCGGATCAAGCCTCCAAGATCACGAATGTCCGTTCGGCCGGCACCGGCGTACAACATTCCGAGCGCGAGGGTGAAGAGCGTCAGGCCGAGCGGGTGGAGCACGCGCCCGAGCTCGAGCGCCACCGCGGCCCCCGACGCGAGGCTCGGGAGCCCCCACACCTCCCCGAGCACCCTGGCCCCGAGGCTGACGGCCAGGAGCGCCGAGACGCTCACTCCCAAAAGTCCGATGAAACGCCGAAGGTCATCCTCGCGCATCATCGAGACCACGGCGTAAACGGTGCTCGCGAGCCCGAGGCCCAGTAGGAGCAGCCCTGAGCCCAGTTCGGGTGTGCCGGCGTGGAGACGCGTGAGCCCCAACAGGCCGATCTGGCCGCCGAAACCGACAACGACGCCCGATACGGCGATTGGCAGTCGGGTGCATGCCGCCGGATAGGCCCACGAGAGCGGCAGGAGGCCCGCCACGCCGCCGAATACGAGCACCCCCAGGAGGCGGGCCGGTGCGCCGTTCAGGAGCTCGGGATCGAGTCGAACCCAAGGGTCTCCTGTGTCCGCGCCCAGCACGAGGAGGGCGCCCCCGGAGATCACCGGAAGCGCCAGCGGGCTCGACTCGCCGCGCCCGGGGGACAGCGTCGCGATGATCGCGATGAACAGGCCGAAAAGCACGAGCCAGGTGAGCAGATTGTCGGCGAGCAGCACGCCGACGCCGACGGGGATGAGGCTGGCCAACCCGGCGGGCGAGGGGAGGTCTCCGACGTGGGGACCGGCTGCTACGAGGAGGGCCCAGAACAGGCAGGGGACGAGCGCCCAGGCGCCCAGCGGGTCGAGGCGAAGACCGAAAGGCAGCGGAACCGTGGGGGCCAGTCCGGCGGCCGCCAGGAGGGCCCCGCCCGCAAGGGTGAGCGGAACCCACGCGAGCGCCGCACGACGGCCGAGCCCTCGCGGGCTCCGGAAGGCCAACAGCGCCGCGACGGCAAACAGTAGGGCGCCCACGATCCACATCGTCGGCGTTCTATCCCACGGGACCAGTGTCCGTGCCCCGAAGTCTCTCGTCACCTGAGGAAGCCGGCGCACGGACACGTCGGGCGCGAAGCGACCGGGCTGGGGGTGCGGCGAAGCCGCAAGGGGGAGCGCAGGCTCCCCCTCCAAACCCGCCCTGCCGTCGCGAACGCGGCGCGGTCGCGAAGCGACCGACTGAAGTCTTTCGCCTCTGGCGAGAGACTTCAGGGCAGGGGCACGAGGGCCGCGCCGCGTGTAGGCCGCGCCAGGATGATAATCGGAGCGTGAGGCAGAAATGACGGACTACAGCAGCTGGGACGCGACCGAAATCCAGCGCCGGATCGCCGGCGGTGAGCTTCAACCCATCGAGGCGGTCGAGGCGGCAGTTTCTGCCATCGAGGCGGTCAATCCGAAGCTCAACGCGGTGGTGCACCGCATGTACGACGCGGCCCGTGCGGCCGCCGTGGGGCCGTTGCCGGCAGGGCCGCTCAGCGGCGTGCCTATGGTGGTCAAGGACTTCGACGGGTTCGTGAAGGGTGTGCCCTTTACTGCTTCAACTTCGTTTCTTCAGGATTTCGTCCCCGACCACGACGCGGAGGCGATCGCGCGGCTCCGTCGGGCGGGCGCAGTATTTCTCGCCAAGACCAACCTCCCGGAGCTCGCGATTTTCGGGACGACCGAGTCCCGTTTTCGGGGTGCCTGCCGCAACCCCTGGAACCTCGCTCACAGCACCGGCGGCAGCTCCGGCGGCTCGGCCGCGCTGGTCGCGGCGCGAGCGGTGCCGGTAGCCCACGGCGGAGATGGTGGCGGTTCATTGAGGATCCCGGCGAGCGCTTGCGGGGTCGTTGCACTCAAGCCGAGCCGCGGCCGGGTGCCGATGGGCCCGGACCAGGGTGAAGGTTGGGGGGGCTACGTCCAGTGGGGTGGGCTCACCCGTTCGGTGCGTGACACGGCCCTCCTGTTGGACGTGATGTCCGGTCCGATACCGGGAGATCTCTACGCGGCGCCCACTCCGGAGCGCCCCTTCGTACAGGAGCCGGGTACTCCCCCTGGGAAGCTGCGGATCGCCTTTTCGGGGACCTCGTTGTTCGGCAAGGCCACCGACCCGGCGTGCCTCGCCGCGCTCGATGCGGCGGTGGTCCTGTTACGCGGGCTCGGCCACCAGGTGGAAGAGGCTCGGCCAAGCTTCAACCGGGACAAGATGGTGCGCGCTTACCTGACACAGGTGGGGGTCAGCATCGCCGCTGAGATGGATGAGATGTCCCGCTGGACGGGCAAACCCCTCGATCCACAGCACTTCGAGCCGGCGACCTGGTTCTTGTCTCAGGTGGGCCGTGTGATCCGCGGCACTGAGCTGCAGGAGGCGCGTGACGCGGCGGCGGAGGCCAGCCAGATCCTCGCAGAGTTCCACACTCGCTGGGACCTTTTTCTCACGCCGACCCTCGCGTATCCGCCGATCGTGATCGGCGAGCTCGCGCCCAAGCCGGCCGAGCTGTTCGGGCTCGCGGTCCTGCGAACATTGCCGATTGAGAAGGGTATCCGTGCGGTCCTGGCCGAGCTCGCCGCCAACAGCCTCGAGCGGACGCCCAACACGATGTTGTTCAACCAGACCGGCCAGCCGGCGATCTCGCTCCCGCTCGGCATGAGCCCCGCCGGCCTCCCCCTGGGCATCCAGCTTGTCGCGCCTTACGGGCACGAGGCCCGATTGTTACAGATCGCCGCCCAGATTGAAGAAGCAGCGCCGTGGGAGGGACGGCGGCCGACGCTGTGATCCGGGCCGGGCCCGACCCGGGCTCACCGCGGCCGTATCCAGGCTACGACTCCCCCGGCCTCGACCGCCTCGCCGTCGCCGTGGCGGAAGCGCTCCACGAACCCCGAGACGCCGGCACGGACCGGTGAAAAGGTCTTCATCACCTCGATGAGCCCGAGCGTGGTGCCTGCCTCGACCTCGGCACCGACCTCCACAAACGCCGGATCTTTGGGGCTCGCGCGCCGGAAGAAGGTGCCGTCGGTGCCCACCCGCACCGGAAGCAGGCCGTCCACGGGGGCCTCTTCGGCCACCACGGCGCCTTCGGTCCGGTTGATAGCCGCGGTGCCCATCACCCTGGTCAGAACAACCAGATCGTGCATCGACCAGATCCGCGGATTCCGCGACGCCCGCGGGGTCTGCCACGCCGCCTCCATCAGCACCTCGAGCCAACTCCGCAGCTCGCTGAGGCGCAGCACCTCGTCGGTGTCCATCCGCGCGGCGGCGCCGACCGGGTCCATATCGGCCTCGATCCGGGCGGCGGTGTCGTCCATCAGCTTCTGGGTGGCGGCGCGCGCTTCCGGATCGGTGCTCGCGATCTCGAAGTTGTCGTCGAGCCGCGTGTTGAACGCGGCGATCGCCAACGTGCGCCCCTCCATGACGGCGAGTCGCGTGAGCGGGGTGGAGAGTTGGAGCACCGGCTCGTAGGGCAGCCCGGCCATCGCGTAATATCCCGCTCCCGACGCCTTCCGGAGCAGGACCGTGAACATTGGTACGGTGTTGGTTGAGTTGGTGTAGATGAGCGAGGAGCCGTAGCCCAACAGTCCCTGGGCCTCGGCCTCGACGCCGATGTCGAATCCGGCGATGTCCTGGAGCCACACGATCGGGATGCCATCGGCGTTACACGCCCGGGAGAAGGCAGAGATCTTCGCGATTCCTTCGCGGTAGAGGATGCCGCCGGCGCGCTGGTGCGCTGGCCGATCGGGGTGCGGGGTGGGGTGCAGATTGTTGGCGATGAAGCCGCACCAGAGGCCGTTCACGCGGCCCACGCCGACGATCATCTCCGGCCCACGCTCAGTCATCACCTCGGCGAACACCGAGTCGTCCACCAGCCGCGCGAGCAGCTCGCGGGCGTCATAGACGTGTCGGTGGTCGTCGGGGAGCAAGGCGGCGATTTCCGCGGGGTCGAAGGCGGGGGGAGCCGGCGAGGCCCCGTGACGGTAGAAGCCCGCCGCGCTGGAAGGCAACAAGGCCACCTCGCGACGCAGACAGGTGAGCGCCGCGCGGTCATCGGGCACCCGGACGTCGGCGCAGGCCGACTGGTGAACGTGTACCTCGGGGCCGCCAATGTCCAGGGAAGTCAGCTTCAAGGCCTTGGCCCCGCGGATGAGCGCCGCGCCTGCGATGACCATGTATGCCGACTCGGTCATGTAGACCCGATCGGAGATGATCGGCATATAACCGCCACCTGCGATACAATCTCCAAAGACGCCGGCGAGCTGTGGCACGCCGTTGGCGGCGAGGAGGCTGTTCATTCGAAAGATATGCCCAGCGCCGCTGCGGCCAGGGAAGGACAGGGCCTGCTCGGGAAGGAAGAGCCCGGAGCAATCGACGAGGTAGATCACCGGGATCTTGAGTCGGAGCGCGATCGTCTGGGCGCGTTCGATCTTCTCGGGCGACAGCGGCCACCATGAACCCGACGCGACGGTGTTGTCGTTCGCGATGATCATGACCTTCCGGCCTTCGACCTGGGCGAGCGCGGTCACCACCCCGGCGCCGGGTGCGAGCTTCGTGCTCCCCCGAAAGCTCCTACCCCAGTTCACGAGGGTGCCTACCGGGAAAAGCCCGCTTCCCGGGTCGATCAGCGCCTCGATTCGCTCCCAGGTGGGGAGCTTTCCCTTCTCTTTCACGCGCGCGGCGGCCTCCGGGCCCCAGCCTGCGCGCACAGTGGCGCGCTTCTGCAAAAGCGCCTCACTCCGTGCCTCATCTCGGGCGTATCGGGCGGCAACGCTGGCCGGATCATCGAGGGCCGAGAGGGGGTGCCCGACAGGCTCGAGCGGCAAGAAGGCCATAGCATCCTCCAGAGCCCCGCGGCCTAACACGCGGGTGGCACGCTGGGGGCTTCAGCGCCCCTTGGGCTTGGGCTTGGGTTGGTAGCCCAGGTCCTTGAGCAGCCGGGGGTTTCGGGTCCAATCCTTCTCCACCACCACGAAGAGGTCGAGTCGCACCTTGCAGCCAAGCAACGCCTCGACTCGTTTACGGGCCTGCGTGCCGATCTTCTTGATCATCTGGCCGCCAGCGCCGATCAGGATGCCCTTCTGACTGTCCTTTTCGACGAGGATCCGCGCGTGGATATGGACGCGACCCGCTTCGCGCTGCCTCTCGTCAAACTGTTCGATCTCCACCGCGGTCGCGTAGGGCACCTCCTGTGAGGAGTTCTCAAAGACACGCTCGCGGATGAGCTCGGCGACGATGAACTTCTCGGGGGCGTCGGTGAGCTGATCGGTCGGGTACAGGGGCTCGCCCTCGGGGAGGAGGCGGGCCCACGCCTGGAGCAGCGGTTCTCTACCCAGGCCGGTGCGCGCGGACACCGGGAGGACCACTGCGCCGTCGACGCGGTCAAACGCCGCCATGACCGGCAACAACCAGCGCTTGTCCTCGACGAGATCCACCTTGTTGAGCACCACCACGTGGGGCCGCCCGGCAAGTTTGGCCTGGAGCGCCACGAGGCCGTCGTCGAGCGGCGCGTTCCCCGCGATCACCGCGGCGACGGGCTCGGTGACGTCGACGATCCACGCGACCGCGTCCACCTCGTCGAGCACGGCCTCGGTGATCGCGATCATGTTGCGGTTGAAGTCGGTCCAGGCGTCGTGTAGGCCGGGGGTGTCGAGCAGAACGGCCTGAAGGCTTGTTCCATCCTTGAGATCCGCGTTGCAGATGCCCAGGACACGGTTTCGGGTAGTCTGCGCGCGCCGCGAGACCGCGGCGATACGCTCCCCGATCAGCAGGTTGAGGAGGGAAGATTTGCCGGCATTGGGGCGGCCGACGAGGGCAAGGGTGCCGGAGCGGGAAGCCATAGGCCGCGCGCTTAGCCCGATCTCGAGCGCGCCGCCCGAAAGCGGCGACGATTGCGCCTCGGCGGATTCCCGGGCACGTTGGACATATGGCCGTTTGGTGGTGGGCGTTGGTGAGCTTTGCGGCGGCGGCGGGCACGGTCGGCGCGCCACCCTGTTCGGGCGTGGTGCCGGCCCCGTACGCGGAAGATGCTCGGGCGACCACGGGCACCGTGCTCGTCGTGTACAAGTCCGAGTTTCATCTTGGGCTTTACCGTGATGGGGCGTTGGTGAGCATCGAGGGCAGGCCCGCGTGTTTTCCGGTTGCGATGGGCAAGAGTCCCCAAGGGCCAAAGACCCGGCGTGACCTCGCCTCGACCCCCGAGGGCTGGTACCGGGTGAGCTCCCGCCGCGATGTCGGCCAGACCTCCTTTCATCGCGGGTTCTTCCTCGACTACCCCAACGGCGGCGACATCGATCGGGCCGAAGCCCTGGGGGTGATCACCGCAGGCACCGCGGCGTCGTTGCGCACTGCCCGACGTGAAGGTCGGCTTCCAAGCCAAGGAACGGCGATGGGCGGCGACATCCTGATTCACGGAAGCGGCGCGACGCCGCGCGACTGGACCTGGGGCTGTGTCGCGATGAACAACGACGAGATGGACCTGGTTTTTCCGCTGGTGAAGACGGGCGATGACGTGCTCATCCTGCCGTGGGCGTTGCCTTAGAGGGTACCTGGCCGTCGACCATTGATACGTCAAATGCCGTCGTGCAAGAATCCAGGTATCATGGTGGTGTGGGGTGCGGGCAACGGAGGTAGCGACGCGAGAGGCGGTCCTGGCGGATCGCTTGGCGGGCAAGCGGCTTGACGTGATCGCGACCGAGCACGGGTTGAGCCTTTCGACGGTCAACCGCGTCGTGCGTGCCGCTCGTGCGCCCCAAGCGGACGTTCAAGAGAAGCGGGCGAAGAAGGGTCCTACTCGGAAGCTCACTCCGGCCGACATGGACGCGGTGGTGGACATGGTGAAGGCTCACCCGGCCTGGAGGTACCGGGACCTACAGCGCGAGATTCGGGCGCAGCTCGGCAAGAAGGTGAGCCGCTACACGTTGCAGGTGGCGCTCAAGGAGCGAGGTTTCTCGAAGCGAAAGCAGACGATCGAGTGGCGCAAGACGCCTGAAGGTGCACCCAAGACAACGTTCCGGTACACCGCGAAGCACCGACGCAAGGCGCCCCAGCACCCCCACCGGCGTGGCTACCCGAGCG
>CANKTH010000053.1 GCA_947486185.1 Deltaproteobacteria bacterium | reverse complement strand
GTGGTCACAGAGCGCCTCGAGCTCCAACAGGTTGTGCGACGACACCAAGACGGTGCGCCGGCCCCGCTCGGCCGCGATCCGCTCCCGAAGCTGAAAAGCTTGAAGCGGGTCAAGACCGGAGGTGGGCTCGTCCAAGAGCACGAGCTCGGGATCCCCGAGGAGCGC
The DNA here is from genome assembly GCA_947486185.1 of Deltaproteobacteria bacterium. GTDB lineage: Bacteria > Myxococcota_A > UBA796 > UBA796 > SXON01 > CANKTH01. The sequence continues at coordinate 30,114 of CANKTH010000053.1, read as the reverse complement.
CGAGGCCACAGTGAGACGCCGCCGCATGCCGTGCGACAAGGTCCCCACGGCCGCGTCGGCCCGACCCCGTAGATCGACGTCGTCGAGCGCACGATCCACGGCCCCTGAGAGCTCGCTCGCGCCCAGCCCCTGGAGCCGACCCCAGAGGCGCAGCAGCTGCCTGGGCGTAGACGCAGGAGGAAGCTCGGCATCCTGCGGCAGCACTCCTACCCGGCCCCGGTGCCGTTCGGGTTCGAAGGGTCCAGCGCCCAAGACGTCCACCGTTCCGTCGTCCGGGGGCACAAATCCACAAGCGACCGCCATCGTCGTGGTCTTCCCCGCCCCGTTGGGCCCCACCAGTCCGCAGATGCTCCCGGTCGGAACCTCAAAAGACAGGCCGTCCAGCGCGACCTGCCGACGCCACGTCTTCCGCACATCCCGTAGCGACAACGCCGACGCCATCAGGCGCTGCTAACCGACCGGACGGCTCTTCGGCTCCAACCCCCGCACTTTCGACGCTCGGCCCTCGGCAGGTGCGAAGCAGGGTACGCACTACGCGCGAACGACGCTACGCGCGCAGGCCTCCACCGAACCAGACAAGCTGGGTTTTCAGGACATGGCCCCTGGCACGGGTCTTGCTACGGCTTCCACCGACCCAACCTTGGAGCCACATGTTAGTCGCCGAATCGACCGCCGATCTCTACCGAGCCCGCAACCGTTCCGTCGCTCGCAGCTTTTATCGCCAGCTTCGTTCGGAAGGCTTCACCCACGAGCAGATCATCGAGCTGTCCACCACGCTCCTCGATTTTGTGACTGAGGACATGCGCCAGCCTACGATGGCCCGCGCGAGCTGAGGTCTCACTGGCGAAGGTCAGGCCTTCTCGGCCTGGATCTTTGCCATCCAGCGCTCCACCGCATAGCGGCTCCGCGGCAGCGCGCGGCTCAGCACCGTAGCGCCCTCGGCAGTGACCAGAACATCGTCCTCGATCCGGACCCCGATGCCGCGCAGCGCGCGGGGTACCGTTCGATCGTCTGGCTGAAAGTACAGGCCAGGCTCGATCGTGAGGACCATCCCGGGCGACAGCGTGCCGTCTTTGTAGGCCCCCGCGGATGCCCGGGCGCAGTCATGTACGTCCAATCCCAACATGTGGCTGATCGCGTGGAGGGTGTAGCGGCGATGGAGCTGCCGCTCGTGATCGAGCGCCGCGGCTTGGTCCAGCGTGACCCCGAGGCGGTGCAGGCCCGCGACGATCACCCGGCTACTCGCGCGATATGGCGCCGTAAACGCGGCACCCGGGCGAACCTCTGCGACGGCAGCGCGCCAAGCCGCCTCCACCAGCGCGTAGACCTGGGCCTGGAGCGGTGAAAACCGCCCAGAGATCGGCAGGGTACGTGTGAGGTCGGCGGTGTAGTATTCCCTCCCTTCTACGCCAGCATCCAAGAGCAGGAGGCCGTTGGCCGGGAGAGGGCCGTCGTTGCGGCTCCAGTGGAGCACGGTCGCGTGGGGACCCGCAGCCGCGATGACGCCGTAGCCGGCACCATGGCCCTCGCGACGCGCACGGCTCAAAAAGGTGACTTCAACGTCTCGTTCACCCCGCGAGCGCGGCAGCTCACGCACCACATCTTCAAAACCTCGGATGGTCGAACGGATCGCCGCCTTGATCGCATCGATCTCGCCAGGGTCCTTGATGAGCCTCAGCTCCGCGACCGCCTGACCCAGCACCGCGTCCTCGGGCGATGCGGCCCCCATGGCCTCGTCAACCCGAGGATCCACACCGCGTATCAGCCGCGCTGGCCTCGTGAGCCTGCCGTGGAGCGCGTCCAGACTCTCACACCGAATCCCCAGCCGCTGGCTCGTTGCCTCCATGCCGAGCCCGGCGCCCACCCAGAGCTCGCCACGGTGACGATCGGTAAAAAACCGATGATTATCCCGGGTGATCGCCGGTTCGAGGTAGAGCACGGCCTCGCCGTCCGCGCCGATCACCAGCGCCGCTTCGGGGTCGTCACAACCGCTGAGATAGAGCAGGTCCGAGCCGGGTCGGAACGGGTAGTGGGTGTCGTTGCTCCGTATCGGGGCGGCGCCACCCGGGAGGACGAGCGTCTCGCCTGGAAAGCGCGCGCTCAGGGCCGCACGCCGGCGCGCGAAGTCGGCGACGCGAGGATGACGCCGGATCATCGGCCTGGATCGCGGAGCCCAGCCGGTCAGCATGTGCTCGACCAGGGCGCGCGGGTAGCCGGGCGGCAGGTCGTCGAGGGGGTCAGTCCGGTCGGCTCTGCTGCGATTCATCAAAAACGTGTCACCTCTGAGCCTGAGTGTAGCCAGCCGCGATCCATCGGGCCGGCCCGGATCATTGAAGGAGTGAGCCCAATCTCTTGCCCGTCCGAGGTCCCCATGGCGTCCCAGCACACCTACGTCGACGAGAGTCTGATTTCGACCCTGCGCCGCTACTACAACCGAGACGTACCCCTGGAGACCCTGTGCCGCTGGGCGATGCGAGAGCTCGCCTGCAGCCTGGAATCCGACGAGGTCGGCATCGTGCTGCCCCCCGCGGTCCCGCCCGCCAGCGGCACGATCCGCGTCAACCTGGACCCGCGCACCCGTGAGGAGCTCGCCGACCTCGCCGCCTGCCGGGCGCACTACGGCACCAGCGCCGGCGCGATGCGTGCCGCCCTCCAGCACTTCGCCGATCTCGCGGTCGAGGCGGAGCGCCAGGAGGTCGAAGGCCTGGGGCCTTGGGCTGCCGCGCTCTGATTCACCGCCGAGCTGCCTGAATCAGGGCCCTGGGCGCCCCGCCCGGACGGGCGGCGGGCCCCCTGCACGCTCGGCCTCCGGCCTCGATCCTCGCCGGCCGAGCCCGAAGTCCTCTGAAAGGTGCACCCGGCTCGGAATCGGCGCCTTCGGCGCCGCGTTTCGGTCGCCCTGGCGCGGGAGCCCTCCACGAACCGGCCGCTCCGACCACCGACCTCATCCGCCGACGGTTGACGCTGCGAGGACCGCGAACTACGGGCGCGGCGGGCAGAAGCGGGAGCAACATGGCGGAGCTTGACGAGAACCCTTCGGCGTCAGCGCGCGCCGCGAGCTCCGCTGATCCGGGCCGCTGGATCCTCGTTTTCGCCACGATGATCCTCCTCGCCGCCGTTACAAACCGCGCGTGGGTCACCGAAGACGCCTACATCACCTTCCGGACGGTGGATAACTTCGTCAACGGCTATGGCCTGCGATGGAACGTGGACGAGCGGGTGCAGGCCTTCACCCACCCCTTGTGGATGTTCCTCCACGTCCCCTTCTACGCGATCTTCCGGGACATCTTCCTCATCACCCTCGGGCTGTCGCTGGCGTGCACCGGCGGCGCCTGGTGGGTCGCCAATCGGTTTCGCCCGACCGCATGGGCACCGGCGCTGCTGTTGCTCCCGCTGGTCTGGTCGCGGGCTTTCTGTGATTATGGCACCTCAGGGCTTGAAAATCCCCTCACCTTCCTCCTCTGCGCACTGTTCGTCGACCGGCTGGAGCGCGGCGCCGGGCGGGCCGACGGGGATCTCCGCGCCCTGGCCTTGATCGCCGCGCTGGCGGTCACCAACCGCTTCGACACGATATTACTTTATACGCCGATTATCGCGTGGCGCCTGCTCTCCGCCACCGGCGCCAGCCCGGCTCGCCGCGTCTTCCTCACGCTCACGGGCGCTGCGCCTTTCCTTGCCTGGGAGGCGTTCAGCCTGCTGTATTACGGCTTTGCCTTCCCCAATACCAAGTACGCCAAGCTGTCCACCGGCATCGAGAGCTCGGCCTACGTCGACCAGGGGCTGGCGTATACGATGGACCTCGTCGTCCGGGATCCCGCGTCGGCGGCGACCGTCGGCGCCGGCCTCGCGCTCGGAGCCGCCGCGTTGCTCCAGGGCGCCCGCGCGCTCCGCTCCGAGGGTCGGGCCGGGCTCGGCGCGCCGGAGGTAGGCGGCTTGTGGGAGCGCGGGATCTTCGCGACCGGGCTCCTCGCGTATGTCGCGTACGTGGTGTGGGTGGGCGGCGACTTCATGGCCGGCCGTTTCTGGTCGCTGCCCGTGTTTGCCTCGGCGTTGATCCTTCATCGAACCCTGGTGTCGGCACCGGCTCCGGCCCTCGCCGCGGCGGGGCTCGCGCTGGTCGCCGCCTTCCCGCGCGACGAGTGGCGACAGGTGCCCCTCGACGCCACTTCCGCCGGGATCATGGACGAACGTAGCTTCTGGGCCGAGACCAACGGCATCGAGGCGTATCAGCGGGGCGGCGGCGTGCAGGAGAACAAACACTCCCGCGCGGGCCTACAGGTGCGCGCCCAGATCGCCGACAACCCCGGCGCTCGCTACACCACGATCAATACCACCGTCGGAATGTTCGGCTTCTACGCCGGACCCGAGGCGGTGATCATCGACAAGGGCGCGCTCGCCGATCCGCTGCTCGCGCGGATCCCGCTAGAGGACACCGAAAAGTGGCGACCGGGGCACTTTTTTCGCTATCCGCCGCGCGGATACGAAGAGGTGAGGCGTACGGGAGACATCTCGAAGCTCCACCCCGAGGTGCAGGCCTACTACCAAAACCTCTGGCAGGTAGTCGCCGGAGACCTGTTCTCGGCCGAGCGCCTCACGCACATCATCAAGTTCAACCTTGGTATGTACGACAACATGCTCGACACCTACAACGCCGGCCGCCGTGCCCAACGCGCGGCACAGGCCACCCGCGAAGAGACGGTCGCGCCCAGTCAGCCGGCGCCCGCGCGCGCCGAGACGAGCTCGCCCGCCGCCGGAGCCGCCACCGCCGACGACGCGGCCCCGAACGCCCGGCAACCCGGCAAGAGCTACCCCTTCGGGGACGCCTCAACGCCCAAAGCGGACCACACCCCCTGGGACGCCGCCGGCAACTTCATCATCCCGCCGGGGGTGGAGCTCAGCTTTGTGGTCGACCCGCCCCGCTCCGCACGCGAGCTCGAATTTTCGGCGGATGCGAAGGATCTCTACACTTTCGTATTCTACCGTGGCGAGATGGAGCTCGGCAGCGTCACCGTCGCCAAGGTGCCGGGGAAACATCTCGGTCTGGCCAACCGCACGGTGAGCCTGCCGCAGGGCGCAATCGAAGAGACGATGGACCGGATTGGGGTCTACGCGGACGGCGACGGCCGCTTCGGGGTCGGCCACCTGGTGCTCAAGTGAACGAGCGCTCGCGGTGACCAACCCCGGCGCGGCATCCCGGCTGGTCCAGGCCCTCGGCCTGATGGTCGTGCTGGTGTTTGCCACGCAGATCGTGGGTATGTTCGAGCGGGCGCAAGCGCTGCTGCAGGACCCCGCCTACCTCCCAGGCTGGGACGGTTCCGGCTACGTACGCCGCGGCATCGCCTATTTTGACGCCTGGTCCTCCGGCAGCTGGCGCAACATCTGGGACCTCGTGGTGCGCCCAGACATCCGGCCGCCGGTTTTCGGCCTCGTGCTCGGAGCCTTCATGACGCTCCGGGGCGACACGCCGGCGGCGGGCATCGAGTGGGCCCAAATCGCTTGGTTTATCGGTCTGTTTCTGACCGTGTGCCTCGGAGCGCGCCTGAGGGTGCGCGGCGGCCTGGTTGCGGGTGCGCTGGCAGCGCTCATCACGGCCGGCACCTACGACCACCTCGCCCTCGTGTTTGCGCCGATGAGCGAGTCGACCTCTTTGCTCACCGTAATCGGGGCGACGCTCGGCACGCTGCTGCTTCTCCCGCACGGGGTCGCAGGGGCGCTGGGCATCGGCCTCCTGATGCTATTAGCCTCGATGGTACGGTATAACCTCGGACCGATGATCCTGTTCCCGCTCCTGGCCTGGCACGGGTGGGAGCATCGGGACGACCGGAAAAAGTTGCTCGATCCGAAGGTCCTGCTGTGGGGCCTGCCTGCGGTGCTCGTCTTCTCGGTCTGGCAGCTCGCCGAGCCGCGCCTCGCCGAAAAGGTGGAGACCTTCCTGGTCAACCGGAGCTCGGGCCTGTCATTCTGGAGCGCGGACTTCCTGCTGTTCGTGCCGCGCGCGGCGGTGAGCGACTTCTACGGGTGGATCGGCTATTGGATCATGGCTTTTGCGGCGATCGGCCTCCTCCCGATGCTCCGCCGGTCGCCCTGGCTGGGGCTGGCCTCGAGCCCAGAGCTGCGCCTTGTCCAGGTGCAGACGCTGGCGGGCTTCGTGGCGTTGACCCTCCATGACTACAAACTGGCGCGGAACCTGTACACCCTGGTGCCCCTCCTGGTCATGTGCGCGGTGACACCGGTGCTGCCGGCCCTGTTGCCCGCGCCGGGGCAGAGCCGGCGGCGACAGGCGCTCGGGGCGCTGGCGGGCATAGGCGCGCTCGTCCTGGTCGAGGGGTGGTGGATCGAACGTTACCGCAACGGCGTGACGACGCTCAGCGAAAAGTACCATATGAAAGGCGATCCCGGCGTACCACAGGCCCTCGATTTTCTCGCGCGATCGGGGGGTGACCGGCGCCGACTGTGGATCACCGGGGTCAACGACGCCCTGTCCACGCCCCTGATCGAGATCTGGCTACGCGCCTCCAACGTAAAAGTCCAATTAAAAGCCGAGTCGCCGCCCATGATGCCGCGGACCCGCACCGGCATCGACGCCGCCTGGACCGACGCGTACAGCAGCTACGTGGCCGAAGAGATGATGGTGCCCAAGATCCGGGACAACACCACCTTCGTCACGATCGAGACACTACCCGGCACGCGGCGGTACCGCGGTGGCCAAAGGTGGACCAACTACCAGAACAACTACGCGCTGGCCTTCTCGATCCAGAAAGAGGTTGCGCTGGTGGAGGAGCTGGTGCTGGCGGAGAGCGGCCTGCGGCTGCGATCCTGGCGGAGCCCGGACGCCGATTCGAAGGACGACGCCGAGGTCGAGGTCGCGTTCACCCCGGTGGCGCCGCCGCTTTGGAGCGACAACTTTGGCGGGGCGTGGCGCGTGGTGCCGGCCGCCGGCCCCATCACGCTCACCCGGGTGCCCGGCAAGCTCAGCCTTGAGCTCGGCGCGCGGGTCGACTCGCTCCAGCTCTGTGGCCCCGACGTGCCGGTTCCAAGTCGATTCTGGGCGGTGTTCACCCTCACCCCGCAGGAGCTCCGCGGCCGTCCGCCGATCCTCCAGCTCCGGGGGGTGGTCAACGGCGGGGCCCCCAACAAGATCGAGGGCAAACCGGACATCCACCGCCTGGGCCCGGTGCGCGGGGTGGAGACCGTGACCTTGACTCGCCGAGTGGAGCTGGCGCCAGGGTCCATCGAGGTCCGTCCGTGCCTCGTGCTCAACCAGAGCGAGGGCCGGATGACGCTGCATGAACTTGCCTTCTACGCCGATGACGGGCCAGCGAGCGCGGCCCCGGTCGTATCGGCGGTGGACAACGACGGCGAGGGGGACACCCCTGACGACGCACCGCAACCCGAAGCGTCGGAGCCACCATGAATCCCGAGAGGATCGACCTTTTTGCGCTGAACCTCGACGGGCTCAAGCGCCTGATGACCGAGTGGGGCCAACCGGCCTTCCGTGCCGCGCAGCTCCACCGCTGGATCCACGATCGCCACGCGCCGTCGTTCTCGGCGATGACCGACTTACCGGCGGCCTTTCGCGCCGAGCTGGAGGCGCACGCCCGGCTCGGGGTGCTGGAGCTCGCCGACGAGCAGCAGAGCCGCGACGGCACGCGGAAGCGACTGTACCGCCTGCCCGACGGCCAGCTCATCGAGTCGGTGCTGATGCCCTACCAGGACGGGCGGAGGACCGCCTGTATCTCGTCGCAGGCCGGCTGCGCGATGGCCTGCGCCTTCTGCGCGACCGGCCAGATGGGGTTCGCCCGTCACCTCAGCGCCGCCGAGATCGTCGAGCAGGCCTGGCGTTTTGATCAGGAGCTCAAGGCGGCGGGCGAGCGGCTCTCCAACGTGGTGCTGATGGGCATGGGCGAGCCCTTTCACAACTTCGACTCGGTGATCGAGGCGATTCGGCAGCTCAACGACACAATGGGCATCGGCGCCCGTCACATCACCGTGAGCACCGTAGGCCTCGTGCCCCAGATCGACCAGTTCGCGTCGCTGGGTCTTCAGGTGAAACTGGCGATCAGCCTACACTATACGCGCGACGCCGATCGCAACGAGCGGATGCCGATCAACCGGCGCTGGCCTATCGCCGAGCTCATCGCCGCCTGTCATCGTTACGTCGAGGCCACCGGCCGGCGCATCACCTTCGAATGGGCGTTGATCGCCGGAGAAAACGACAGTGTGTCGGAGGCTTCGCGCCTCGCTGAGCTGCTTCGGGGACTCCGTTGCCACGTCAACCTCATCCCGCTGAACCCGACGCGAGGCTACCCCGGCGCCCCTTCTTCGGCGAGCAACGTCGAGCAATTTGTAACGACGCTGGAGCGGGCAGGCATCCCCGCGACCGTACGCGTGCGCCGGGGCATCGACATCGACGCGGGTTGCGGGCAGCTCAAGAGCAAACGGGAGAGGGCGGGAGGGAGCCGGGACGGCCTTGAGGGGGATCCGGGCGTTTGAACCCGGGCTCCGCTCGCGCTGAGGGCGGGCCTGACGTCCCAGCGCTCACCCGGGCGCGCAGTCACCCCGATTCCCAGCGCTGGACGTCGTTCCCTGGTAGGAATCGAGCCGAGCGACGCAAGCTCCTCGGAGGTGCGATACGGTCGGTGACCCAGCCGCCGGAGGCCGGAGGAGCGCCTCGGGTACCCAAGCCTGCACGACCGGCTCCCGCCCCGTCTCCCGCCGTGTCCCTAACGAATCAGCCGCTCCACGCGCTCGCGGATGAAGGGCATCGCCGGGATCTCCTCCAGCAACAGCAGGGCCTCGAGCGCGAGTCCGCGGTGGCCGCGGTCCCCGAGCCGCAACACCGCGCGTCGTAGCGCACGGCCCGCTTCCGCACCTTCCCCCGCGCGGTTCAGCACCCACGCACAGTCGAGCTCCACCCGCGCCGCCGCGCCCGCCACCTGCGAAGGCGGCCGGTCCAGCGCCGCCCGCGCCTCTACCACCGCACGTTTGGGCTCGCGTTTCACCAGCATGAAGGCCAACAGGCTTCGGCGGAGCGCCTCAGAGTCTGCCGGCGGATCGGGCATGCCCGGCGCGGCGATGAGCGGGTCAGGGGGATCGTCAAGCTGATTGGCCCGCGCCAACGCCCGCACCGGCGGCAGCCACAAACCGAGGGAGCGCGCCCGACCCGCCACACAGAGGCTCAGCACCTCCCGCGCCGTGCGCAGCGCGGTCTCCGTCTCGCCCATGCCCGAGAGCGCCATCACCCGCACCGAGCCGCCCACCATCGGCCCGTAGTGCGCACGGACCTGATCAGCCGCACGCTCGATGTCGTCCGACGCCCGCACGACCCCTGCCCAATCCGCGTCTTCTGCCGCGAGCTCGGCCCGCTGCCGGCACACCCGCACGAGCGCCTCGGCCAGCCCGCGGTCTCGCGCGCTGTCATTGATACCCTCGAGCAGGTTGAGGGCCCGGATCCGATCGCCTTCGGCCCGTGCGATCAGGGCCAGCCCCCAGGCTCCGTCCAGCTCAGCCGTCCGGTTACGCGTGTCGCGCCCGAGCTCGCCCACCTCACGCCAGAGGCGCTCGGCCCCTGGACGATCCGCGGCCTGATACTTCAAAAGGCCCAGGGCCAACGCGGCTTCGGGCCAGAGGACGTCCCCGCGCTCCAACGCCGACAGGCCTCGCTCCAATGAGGCGAGCGCTTCGCTCGATCGCGCGGCGACCAGGTGGACGAGCCCCAGCCCCACCTCGGCGCGGCCCACGGCCGAGCGCTCACCCTCGGCGCGCGCCGCCGTCAATGCCGCGGTGTAGGACTCCGCCGCCGCTTCGAGGCGATCAAGCGCCCGCTGCGCGTCGCCCGAGACCTGGAAGAGCTGCCGACGCCATCTCACCGCCTCCGTCGCCGCCAGTCTGGTCTCCGCCGTGGCCCGGGCGTCATGCGCGCGGTGGCACAGATTCCATGCGGCGGTCGAATCCGCCCGGCGGAGCGCACGTCCTGCCGCCTGGATCAACAGCGGATAGGCGCCCGCCGGATCGCCACCCAGGAGCAGATGATGCGCCGCAACCTCGGCGATCGCGCCCGCGCGTCGTTTGTAGAGCCGTTGGAGGGTCGCCGCTGCCTTGGCGTGCAGCTCCCCGCGACGAAGGGCAGGAATGCTCTCGTAGATCACCTGGCGACGACGGCGGCTGGGGAAGCTGTAGACCTCCTGGAGCGCCTCCTCGGCGACCTCGACCTGCCCAGCCTGAGTGAGCGACACCAGCGCGCTGCGCACCTCGGCGTCGTCCAGCGCCGTGAGCGGCGTGAGCACGACCAGCGAGCTCGGCGCGTCGAGCACAGCCAGAGCGTCGAGGCAGAGCCGCTCCGAGGGGGCGAGCGCGGCCAGAAAGCGGCCTTCGGCATCCCGAACCCGGTCGGGTAATGGCAGCGGGTCGGTCCGCATCGCGTCGACCGCGAGCACCGCACGAAGCCCACCGCGCTCCACCGGCACCAGCCAGCCCGCCTTGACCAGCGCATCGACCTGCTCGAGCACTGCACCCGGAAGTCCGCCGAGCTCTTCATGAAGTCGCCGGCCGAGCACCGCCGCTACCGCGCCCTGCATGCCGCGGTCCCGCAGCAGCGCCCTCACTGCGTCCCGATCCAGCGGGCCGACCACCAGCTCCTCCGCCGAGAGCCCGGTCGACGAGCCAGCGATCAGCGCCCGCGCCGCGCCGTCCTTGGACCTCGCGCTGACGACGAGCAGGAGCGCCCCCCCCTCCACCGCGACGATATGCCGGACCAGACGCCCACACTCGTCGAGCATCTTTTGCGGAGCGTCGTCGATGTCGTCCACGATCATCACCCAGGGCTGGCCTTCGGAGCGGATGCGGAACATCGCCGTCGCCTCCGACTGCTCCGGGACCTCCGTGTCGGGCAAAGCCGCGAGCAGGCTGGCCAACAGATTCGGTCCACCCTTGGCAAAAGCGGTATTGGCACCAAGCTCCCGGGCGCGCTCGGCGACTTCGGCGAGCAGACGGCTGCGCCCCGTTCCGACCGGCCCGATCAGCGCCATCACCCCGCCGGCGCGCCGTTGCCGGAGCTGGCGAACCCGCTCGAGCACCGCGCCCAGCAGGTCTTCCCTCCCGTGGATCGGCAAAAGCTGGCGTTTATCTTCAGAGTCCAGCGCAGCCAAGACCTGCGTCGCGGATGGATAACGCCGCGCCGGGTCCTTCTGGAGCAGCTTCATACACACCCGCTCCAGTCGGCGCGGCACGCGGGCGTCGATCTCCGAGGGAGGACGGGGATTTTCGGTGAGCTGTCGGGCGAGGTAACCGGTGAAGGAGTCGGCGATGATCGGCCTTCGGCCGGTCAGGAGCGTGTAGAGGATCGCGCCGAGGCTGTAGAGATCCGCTCGCGCATCCAGGGTGTCCCCGGTGATCTGCTCGGGAGCCATGAACGCGACCGTGCCGACCAGGCGGCCAGCCAGGGTCAGGCTCGTGTGAAAGGACTCGGTGTCCTTCACCACCCCGAAGTCCGAGAGCCGCGGATCCCCGTCCTCCCCCAAGAGGATGTTCCCGGGTTTGAGGTCACGATGTACGATGCCGCGCTCGTGAACGTAGGCGAGCGCCAGGCAGATGCTTCGAAAGAGGCGCTCTACCTGCTCGAACCGGTCAGGAGGCGGGTTGGTCTTCCATTTTTCGATGAGCCCGCCCAGATCGGGGCCGCTCATGAACTGCATGGCGATCCAGGGGTAGCCGTTGACCTCTCCCGCGTCCAGCACACGCACGATGTTGGGGTGGTCCAGCCGGGCCAACGTGAGATATTCGCGACGGAAGCGTTTGATCTCGTCGATGGTGATCGCGGACTGGTGCAGGATCTTGACCGCGACGATCCCGGCGGGGCCCTCCGCACGGTACACGGCCGCCATACCGCCAAGGCCGACACTGTCGATCAGTCGATAGGGGCCGGCCAGATCGCCGGGGAGCGGAGGGGGAGCGCTAGGAGAGGGCATCAGCTCGGAGGCACCAGCCAGTCAGCGCGGAGGAAGCGCTCGGCGTCGTCACGGGTGAGGTTCGCGGCCAGTGAGCGAGCGAGACCGTCGGCGACGCGCCAGTGGCGGGCCACGGCGGCAGCGTCGTCCCCAGCGCGCGCCGCAAGACAGTGCGCACGTAGCGCGTAGAGGCGAAACCCGCAGGCGTCCGCGCGTCCCAAAGCTGCTTCGGCGAGCTCGATCGCCTGGGCCCGGCCGCCCAACTTCAACCACGTTCGCGCAAGTACAAGCTCTAACCGACACTCCTGGTAGGGCCACCTTGTCGCGGTGCTGCTACCCAGGCTGTGGATCGCGGCGAGCGCCGCGTCTCGTTCCCCTCGGACCGCGTGGAGCCGCGCCCGCCATGCGGTGAGGAGAGGCCCGAATCCTTCGGGATCCTCCGCACCCAGCCCCTCAGCTTCGGCCAGCCAGGTGGCGACCGCGTCACGATCCCCGGCGGCCCACGCCGAGCGGATCGCCAGGGCCAACACCGAGAGTTCCTCAGGGGGGTCGTTGAGGTCCTGCACCCGGCGGCGCGCCTCATGGGCCTCCGCCAGCGCCTCGCCGTGTCGGGAGAGGTCGGTGAGCAGGAGGCTGCGGTAGACATGGCCGCGCACTACGCCGAGCGGGTGCCAGGTCTCGCGTGCCTGCGTGAGCGCACGCTCGGCAAGCTCGATACCTCGGCGAAGGTTGCCCGTAAAATGATGGATCTCGATGAGGTTGCACCGCACCGTCGACAGCAGCCCGAGCTGGCCCAGGCGTTCGAAAACCGCAGCGCCCTGCTCGAAACAGCGACGCGCCTCGGCGGTCTGGCCGCGGCACAGCGCCACCAGCCCGAGGCCGTTCTGACCCGAACCCAGGGTCCGCTCATCCCCCGAGGCCTCGGCCACCGCCATCGCCTCGACCCACTGCCGCCGCGCTCCCTCCAGGTCCCCGCGCGACCAGGCTGCGATGCCCAGGCCGTTGAGCGGCGGCCCGCGAAGGCGGGCGTCCCCCACCCGCTCGGCGAGCCGGAGGGCCTCACGAAAATGAGCCTCATACTCCTCAACCGTGCCGTCATGGCGCACGTGATGGCCGAGAGCGGCCTCGGCGCGCGAGCGCAGTCGATCATCCCCAATCTCGCGTGAAAGCACCGCACAACGCTCAAGATCGCCGATGCTGTGCTCCCATCGGCCGAGGTGCTCCAACGCTTCTGTGCGCAGGAGCAGGAGCTCAACGACGTTCCGATCAGCATCGTCGAGGGGCAAGAGCGCACGCGCCGCAGGCTCGGCGGCTAACGCGCGCGCCAGCCAGGCCTCCGCCTCGGCGACAAAGGAGCGCTCGAGGAGACGCTGCCCGACGCGAAAAAGGTAGGAAAATGCCTTGATCGGCGCGCACGCGCTCTCAAAATGCCACGCGAGGCTCTCCAAAACGAGGTGGGCCCGGCCCCGCCCGAAGCGCTCCAAGACGTCGCCCATCATCAGGTGCAACTTGAGTTTCTGCCCGGCCGGGATCTCGGCGCGCACCAGGTCCCGCACGCGGGGCTGCCCATACTCGTAGCTCGCCCCGAGCTCGCCCTTGAGCGCCTTGACGAGCCCCGTGCCCTCGAGCGCGTCCAAACCGCGTTCCACCGCCTCCTCGGACAGCCCGGTAACGTCGATCAGGACCTCCTCGGGCAGCGCGGCGCGCGCGAGGGCCAACACCTCACCGACCCGCCGCGCCTCATCCGACAGCCCCAAGAGCCGGCCCAAGAGCGCCTGCCGCAAGCTGTGGGGCACGGGCAGGACCGCCTGCTCGACCTCGTGGAGCCCCAGGCGCAGCTCGAAACGGCCGTCCCGCGGGCGCAACATGCCTTCGTCGACCAGACCGCGCAGGAGCTCCGCGATAAAGGCCGGATTTCCGGAAGTATCCCGGTGAATCCGCGCGGCGAGGGCCTTGGCCGCCGGGTGGAGACCGGCGAGCGCGCCGATGAGCTCCTCCACCTGTGCGGCGTCCAACGGCCCGAGGGTGACCCGTTGCGGCGGCGCGTCGGTGCGCTGGCCCGAGAGTATTCCTCGTAGGTCCTGGCGTGGGGTGTCGGGCACGACGGTGAAGAGCCAGTAGACGGGCACCTTGTTGAGCGACCGTGTGTTGCGGATGAGGTACTCGGCCATCTCCAAAGTGGCCCCGTCCGCGGCGTGGAGATCGTCGACGGCGACGAGGCGCGGCAGGCGCGCAACCAGCATCTCCCGAAAATCGGCGTAGAAGGCTCGTCGGTCCGCGACGCCTGCATTCTCTTCGCCGAACACCTCCCGTACCCGTCGAGGCGGCGTGATGCCCTCCTCGACCAGCTGCACGTAGAGGCGCCGGAAGAGCCCAAGAGGACCATCGTCGGGGATCGCGCGCGCTCGGGTGACGTAGACATCGGAGCTCGCGGCGGTCTCGGCGGCGAGGCGGATGAGGCGGGTCTTCCCGGTGCCCGACGCGCCCTCGATAACGAGAATCCCCCCTTTGCCTTCGTGAATCTGACTGATCGCGCCGTCGATGCGCCCGAGCGCACCTACCCTCCCGACCAGCACCGGGGGCCACTGCGCGGCGCCGGCCGAGACCGGGGGCGGACCACCAAGTTGCTGCAACAGGTGGTTGGCGGAGGCGAAACGATCTGCAGGGTCCTTCGCCAACAAGCGCAGGCAGATCGCCTGGAGGTCTTCGGGCACCTCCGGCGAGAGGTCGCGCGGGGGCCGAGGGGCCTGGTGCAGGTGCTTTTCGAGGTAGCCGGCCAGCGTTCGGGCATGAAAGGGCCGGCGCCCGGTGAGCAGCAGATAGAAGACCGCCCCCAAGGAGTACAAGTCGGCGCGCGCGTCGACGTTGCCGCCGGTGATCTGTTCGGGAGCCACGTAGGCGACCGTGCCGATGAAGTCACCCTGCCGGGTGAGCTCCGCTCCCGGCTCCTTCACCACGCCAAAATCCATCAATCGCGCGGTGCCGGCCAGATTGACCAGGACGTTGGAGGGGCTCACGTCCCGGTGGACCATGCCGCGCTCATGGATGTAGGCGAGCGCGGAGGCCACCTGCGCCACGACCGACTGGACACGCGCGAAGCGGACCGAGGGTGGTTCAAGCTGCCACTCTTCGGCGAGGTGGAGCAGGTCCGTGCCCTCGACGTACTCCATGACAAAGTAGGGCCGCCCCTCCCAGGTCCCCCAGTCGGCCACCGCCGCGATGTTGGGGTGATGAAGTCGAGAGAGCGCGCGGAACTCGCGCTCGAAACGTTGGGCAACCTCAGCCGCGTTGCAGCCGGCGTGCATGAGCTTCAGAGCCCGAGGGGGCCCAGCCAGCGCGTCCGCCACGAGGTACACGGTCGCCATACCGCCGCGACCGAGGGGTCGGATGACCTCCCACCTGCCGATCGGGGTATTTGGCTGAGGCTCGTACATGACGCACGCAGTGTGAATGGTACGGGTGCAGGACGCGCGGGAGAAGGGGGCCCAAGGATTTTCAGTAACGCGGCCCGATCTCTCAACTGATCCGCCGACTTTTGGAGAGCTCAGGTCGAGCACCCACAGGTTCGCGCGCGGGACGCGCTTGGCAAGACCTTGCCCTGCCTATAGTCTCGCAACCGTCTGGCGGCCACGCGTTGAGGGTGCGCCACGGAGGTCAGTGATGAGGCTGGAAGCGTTTGCCTGGACGGATGCAGGACCGGTCCGGGACAACAATGAGGACAGCTTCATGGTCGACGAAGACGCTGGAGTCTTCATCGTGGCGGACGGCATGGGGGGCCACGCCGCCGGTGAGGTGGCGTCTCGCCTGGCGGTCGAGGTCATCCGCGGCCTCTTGATGGAGACCCTCGATCCCGATGAGACCCGGCTGGAGCGCGACGTCAGCGATCCGGCCGACCAGCTCCGCGAGCGACTGCGGTATGCGATGAACCAGTCCAGCGTCCGTATCCGTAAAGAAGCCCAGAGGAACCCGGCGTATACCGGAATGGGCACCACTGTCTGCGTGCTGATGTTCGACTCGGATCAGGCCCATCTCGCCCACGTAGGCGATTCACGCATCTACCTGCTCCGCGAGGGCGAGCTCACCCGCCTCACGCGCGATCACACCGTGGTGCAGCAGGAGATCGACGCGGGTCGTCTCACCCCCGAGATGGCGCGGCAGATGCCGCACCGTAACTACCTCACGCAGTCGGTCGGGTACCACGGCCCGGTCGAACCGGACACCTCCACCCGCCCCGTGTTGCCTGGCGACGTGTTCGTGATGTGCTCGGACGGCCTCACCGATCCGCTCGATGACGAGCAGATCCGCGATATCTGTGTTCGCACCTACGTCACCGACCTCCCGGAGACCCTCGTGCGCGAAGCCCTCGCCGCGGGCGGCGAAGACAACGTGACGGTCATCACGGTCTGCGTGCGCGAAGACTAGCGGCGCGTCTGCAAATAGACCGCGTGCCCCTCGGACGTTTCCGCGAAGTGTGCGGAATCGAGAGGAGGGAGCGTACCGAGTTGGGCGACCGACGAGGAACGCGGCGATCACGACGCCGTGGCGGCCGAATGGCGCGCCAGCAGAGCGATGACGAAGGCGTCGTTTCATATGCCGAGGAGCCGTTGGGCTCCCACCGAGGCGTCGCCGCCCGTCGTCAATGCCCCGACGGGGGCTTCGGCAGTCCCGGCAGTCCGTGAGGCGGCTTGGGCATCCGCGGGCCCGGCGGAGTCGCGCCATCGGCGGGAGGGCCACCGGGGGCGGGAGGCGCGGCGTCCGCACGCGTCCCCGCACCCGGCGTGGTCGGCGCTGCCGGGGTTGGCCCCTCCTCCTTGACCGGGGGAGCTCTCCCCTCGATCACGTCGTCCACATCGTCAAAAAGCTCCTTCGTGCTGGTTTTGCTCAGCCGCACGAGGAGGCGCGTGTGCTCAGAGCGCGCATACCAGTCTTCGCCCGAGCGCAGCACGTGGACGGTGACGGGCTTGCCTTCAACTGCCCGAAGCGTAAGGTCGAAAGCCGAGAGCAGCTCCGCAGGCTCCTCGCCTTCCTGGACATAGTCGCTCGCGCGCAGCTTCAGGGCCTTGTCGAGCCAGTTGCTGAAGGTCTCGTCCTTGGCGGCGCCGTCGCGCTCCCAGAAGGCGACGGTACGATCATCGATGTTCTTCTGCGTCCAAGACGCCGAACCCGCGCCCAGCCCAAGGCTCACGCCGACCACATCCTCTTCCTTGTAAGGGAACAGCTCGCTGTCCTTGAGCTTGGTCCGGGCGAAACGCAAGGTGGAAATCGTGTCCTTGAGGAGCACGTAGATAAGGCCGCTCGACCGGTCGCGGGCGTACCGATCCTTGGCGCCGTAGGTCTCGCCGCCCAGGTCCAGGGTCCGCGCCTCGCCACCGACGGTCACGGTGATTGAGCTGTCCGAAGTGTCGAGCCCAAAGCCCGCCTTCTGTTCGTCAGTGACTCCATCGAGCCGGCGCACCGCCATCAGGGGCGCCCAGGTCGCGACGAGCTTGTCCCCGGTCTCGCCCGACTTGAACCTCGTGGTCTTGGTCTCGGTGGTCTCGACGCCACCTTCCCCTTTCTTCTTCTTGACCTCATCGAGAGTCACCCAGCCATAGCTGCCGAAGTCGTCGTTTCGGATCTCGTAGCTGACCGTGAGATCGGGCGATGTGTAGACGATCTTGCGGATGTCCGTAGGCGCCGCCTCGTAGACCGCGACGCCGTCCTTGGCCGGAGCGTCATCCGAGGTGTACTGCACCCAGGAGGCGCCGAGTCCGGCCATCAAGAGAAAACCGTAGACGATAAGCGAACGATTCATGACTTCCTCCGGCTCCGCGCGACCCACACGCCGAAGCCCATGACCAGCAGGGGGACTCCAGCAATCGCACCATAGAACCAGTACTTCTGACCTTCCTTGGTGTGTTGGATGCGCACGTCCTCTTCGCTCTCGGTCTCACCCCCGAGCGTCTTGTCCTGCGTGAGCCACCCCACAGTCTCCGCGAGGTACACGGCGTTCGCCGGACGCTGGAGGAAGAGGTTGGAGAACCACGTCGCATCGCCGACAACCGCCGCCCGCCACTCAAGCCCGCCGGTCGCCGGCCCGCTGATCGCTGCGCCGATGTCGGGCTGGCCGCGACTCTCGTCGCCCTTGTCCATAGCGTAGTCGCCATCAAGGTCCGCCCACCAGTCCGGCATACCCTTGACGGTCGCCGCGTATTTGCCCGCCGCGCCCTCGAGCTCCTTGATCGCTCCGACGCCCGGCGTGACGAGGATCGCCTGGGTGCTGTTCTTGGACAGCGTGGTGACCGACTCGTGCGTGGTGTACTTGTTGGTACCCACGTAGGCCCGGTCGGTCAGGCCGCCGGTGACCTGCATGTAGGTGCGCTCCTTGTCGGACAGCCAGTTGACCCCGTCGAAGCTCACGCCAAACATCGCGGCGAGCTCGGGATCGGGCTCACCGCCGGGCTCCAGCATGAGGAAGAGCGCCCCGCCGCTGTCCCGGTAGTTGGCGAGCGCCTGGCGCTCCGCGGGCAAGAACGGCGCGCGCGGCGCGACGATGAACACGGCGGCGGCATTGTCGGGGATGCTGTGGCCGAGACCATCGTCGAATCCGAGCTCCTTGACCTGGAGGTTGAGGCCTTCCAGGACCTTCTTGGCGACGTCGATCTTCTCCTCGTCGGTCGGAGCGTTCTTCCAGAACATCTCGTCGTGGCCGACGGTGAAGTAGACGGTCTTACGATCGCGCGCCAGCTTGAGCAACGCAGCGTGGACCTTGGAGTCGAGCTTACGCAGGTCCTTACGCGCCTTATCGAGGTTGTCCCCGAGCTTCACCGTTTCGATGCTCTTCCCCCGAGCGATGGCGATGGTGCCGTTCTCGCGCACCTTGAGCTCTTTCGCCTGGTCGGGCACCATCACCTGGTCCAGCACCTCCACCGTGATGCTCGCGCCTTCAAGGTTGTCGAAGTAGGGCTTGACCTCCTTCAACACGTCGCTGGAGTCCGGGAAGAACAGCACGACGCGCACCGGCTCGGGCAGGTTTTCAGCGACCTGCAGCGTGGCGCTCCCCACCGCGGTCGTCTTGAAAAAGCCGTAGTCGAACTTCTTGTTGTGGGCCGCGGCAAGGTAGTTGATCGGGAACAACATCCCGAGCCCGAGACCGATAGCCAGCCCGCCTTCCACCGCCGCCCGCACCCGAAGGGGGTGGATGGACTTCGGATGGTTGGCCATGGTGCGCTCCAGGTTGATCGCCGGCAACACGCCGATGAACCAAAGGAGCGGAACCGCGGCCTGGAGCGCGACGACGTACTGGCGGGCGTCTGAGACGGCAATTCCCGACTCGGTCATCCATACGGTGTCTGCCGCGAGGTAGAACAGCGCGGAGGACATAGAGAGGAGGTAGAAGGCCAGCGTGGTGCGGGCCGGGACGTTGTGGCGCCCCAGCGCGGAGGCCGTGGAGCCCAACGCCACCAGTACCAGCACAACGCCGAGCGCCAGCAGGGGCCAGCGGATCTCATCCGACGTAGCGAAGATGCGCTCGGCGAAAAAGATCGACAGACAGCCGAGCAGGTAGCTCACGGAGGAGGGGGTCATGTCCACCTCCGGGAGCACAACGACTGGGTGGCCATGAGCAGAAATCCGAAGGTGATCGAGAGGAAGAACACGACGCCTTCCGTGTTGAGGCTACCGCCCTGGAACGGGGCGAACTGCCGGTCGAAGAAGGCCACGTAGGAAATCACCCCTTTGAACGGGGCGTCGAGGATACCCGAGAGCATCCAGCACACCACGAAGAACACCGTCACCACCGCCGCGAGCACGGCAGCGAGAACCTGGTAGCGCGACACGGCGCTCGCCCAGGTCCCGATAGCGACCCCGGCCGACCCGAGGAGCCACGTGCCCAGGTAGCCAACCAGGATCTCTTCGGTGCTGACCTTGCCGTTGATGAAGATCATCGCGGGGAGGTAAGCCGTCAGCGCGAGGAAGAGCGAGACGAAGGCCATCGCTGAGAGGTACTTGCCCAACACGAGCTGTCGGTCAGACAGGGGCGAGGTCTCAAGCAGCACGATGGTGCCGGTCTGCCGCTCCTCCGCGAACAGCCGCATGGTGATGAGCACCGCGACCGCGAGGGTGACCCCTCCCGTCCCGAAAAAGAACTGATCAAGCACCTCAGCAGAGTACTTCGCGCTCTTGCCGATGCCGATGACGTTGAAAAACAGACCGTCGATCCCCAGCGCGAGCGCGAGGATGAGCCAACCCCAAAAGGAATTGAGATAGGCTCCAAAATCGCGGCGGGCGATCAGGAGAATGCCGCTCATGACACCACCTCGCGGGTCAGACCGAGGAACACCTGTTCGAGCTCACCCGCATCTTCAACCAGGCGTCGAACCCCAATCCCCGCACCGACCAGGGCGGCGACGAGCGCCTCCCGGGTGTCCGAGCCGAGGTTCACCTCCACTTTCCAATAGGCGCCGTCCGCGACAATACGCACGGGCTCGGCGCCGACAAACGGACGAAGCGCAGCCTCGATGGCCTTGTTGTCCCCTGACAGCAGCAGATCCAGGCGGACGGCACGCTCGGTGCCCAGACGCGAGATCTCCGCCTCGGTACCCTGCGCGGCGATGACCCCGCCGGCAAGCACCAGCATCCGGTCGCAGGTCTCGGAGATCTCCGACAGGATGTGGCTGGAAATCAGCACCGTACGATCCCGCCCGAGCGCGCGGACCACCTTACGCATCTCGACGATCTGTCTAGGATCGAGGCCAGAAATCGGCTCGTCAAGGATGACCAGGCGCGGGTTGTGGATGATGGCCTGGGCGATGCCGACCCGCTTCCGGTAACCGTGGGAGAGCTCAGAGATGGTCCGGTCCCTCACCAGCGTGAGCTGCGTAGTCTCCAGCACCGAGGGCAACCGAGAATCGACATCGGCGGTGGACATGCCCTTGAGCTGCCCGCAGAATCGGACGAAGCCCGAGACCGACATGTCCTTGTAGAGCGGCGGATCCTCCGGGAGATACCCGATCCGGCCCCGGAACTCGTGGTTGGCGGTGACCACGTCGAGCCCGTCGATCTTGACCGAGCCGGCGGTCGGCACGATCAGCCCGGCGAGGATCTTGAGCGTAGTGCTCTTCCCGGCGCCATTGAGGCCGAGGAACCCAACAATTTCATTCTCAGCGATTTTGAAGCTCAAACCTTCTATCGCCCGACGCCCACCGTAGTAGTGCGTCAGATCCTGGACCTCGATCATCCGGTTCTTTCTCTCCAAGAAGCGTGAAACAGGCCCCGAAACAAAGGGCCCCGCCAGGGCGTACGCCCAGCGGCCCAATGGCTTATCATGAACCGTCGAACGTCAAGGGCCCAACGGCCCCGTCGTGACGAATCGGCACCGCAACGGCATCGGTGCGCCTCGCCGCACCTGCGCGTTAGACAGCGTTGATGCCGGTCGATCGCCTACTGTCACCGCCCAACCCGCGCCGTCGATCTATCTGCCTGGCCTTGCTCCTTGGCGGCGGCGCCGCCACGCACGCGGGCTGCACCGGCGAGCCCGCCGGACCGGGTCCCACGCCGGTCAGCGTGCTCTACGTCGGCGGCTCCTGGGCTTCGGTGGCCCTCAGCGGCTCGGCCGGCGCCTGGCCCGGCCGCGTCACGCGCGCGTTGGGCGCTCGCGGCCTACCCACCCGCGGGGTCAACGGCAGCGGAGCGAACGAGTCTGGCGCCCTCGCCGTCGCGCGAATGCCGCTCCGGCTCCGCACGCGCCCCGAAGTGGTGGTGATCGCGCTGGGCACATCGGAGCCGGCGACATCGGCCGAGCTGGAGAGCCTGCTCGTGTTGGCCCGGGACGCAGGTGCGGATGTGCTGCTGGTCCAACCTGACGCGGCGCTGGATGAGGTGATCGGCGATCTGGGCCGGCGTTACGCCCTCCCTCCGCCGCCCGCGCTCCTCGCAGGGCTGGATCCGGCGGTGATCGCTCACGCCGATACTCTGATCGCGGCACAGGCGCGGATGGCCGAAAACCTCCTTCTACCCGTCGAGACTCTGGTGCGTGCCCGCTGGGAGCAGCGCGCGACCACCCCATAGGCTGGCCAACGGCACGACGCCGACTCGCAGTATGTTTCCGGCTTGCCTCCTCCCCTTCAGGCGACGGCGGGTCGCGATTCACCATAGATTCAGATCCACAAAACTGTGGAGTGGGGCCAAGCCGGTGGCAGCGGCCCGCCCCAACCCCGTGCGGAGACCACGCCAGCAGGCGTGGCCATAAGGGAGCGACACCGTGCACAAAGCCCGAATTATTGGCCCGCGAGCCGCCCACCCTGGCTCCCTCATCGTCGGCCCAGGAGGCACCGTGTTAGCGCTGACGGGCGCTGCGGCCGAGCTGAGCGGCCTTCGCCCCGGGGATCCCTGTCTGGTCTGGTCCACCGAGCATCCGTGCGGACCGGACTGCCCGGGCCGGCGAGAGGGCCCGCGGCGGCGCTCGGCACGCGCCTACGCCGGACTCAGCCTGCGATGTGAGCCACTTCTTCCGGAGGGAAGCCTGGTCAGGCTCGACGCGACCACGGACCGGCCTCGGGAAGGGGCTCCCGAGCTCTCCCCCCGGGAGTTCGCCGTCCTGCGCCTGTTGGCGGATGGCCACTCGGGCGTCGTCGCCGCATCGATGCTCGCGATCAAGGTGGCCACGGTTCGGACGCACACCACCAACCTGAAACGTAAGCTCGGGTCCGCTACCCTCGCGGGAGCCGTGGCCCGGGCGCAGGACCTCGGACTCGTCCGTCGCTCCCGCTGACAGTCGACGGGTGTCGAGCGGGGTCTCCGTGAACTCTGGGCCCACTGGCCCGGATTACTACTCCTTCGACGTCAACTCTTCGGCGCTCCGCACCCGTCGCGCCTTACGCCGCCGGGGCCAGGTGACCAGCGCCTCAACCGGGCCCGAGGCGACGTGCAACATGCCGATCGCGACGAGCACCGCCGAGATGTCGTAGAACGTGCCGAGAGCGAGGCACGCGGCGCTGAACACCACGAGGCCAGCGAGCACCGGCGGCGACATCTTCAGCGTCTTCAGACCGCGGAAGGGCACGTCGGAGATCATGAGGAGAGACATACACAAAGCGAGCGTGATCACACCGCTCACGACCTCCGCGCCCCCGCCGTAGCGGGACGCCCACATGATCACCACGGAGAGCGTACCACCCGCCATTGTGATGGTGAGCCCGGTGCTGTAGCGGGAGACCTGCTTCTCGGCCTGAATATTGAATCGAGCGAGACGGAACGCCCCACAGATCATGAACCAGAAGGCCACGAAAACCCCGGACATGCCGTAAGGTTCGAGACCCCAGAAGAACAGCATCGTCGCAGGCGCGATGCCAAAACTCACCACGTCGATCAGGGAGTCGAGCTGCACCCCGAACTGCGACGCCGTGTTGGTCATCCGCGCCACACGACCGTCGAGCATGTCAAAGACGCCCGCAAACACGATCATCAGACCGGCCTTGTAGAACACCGCCTGATCGCCCTCGGCCTGCCCCGAGAGGAGGATCGCGTAGAGCCCGCAAAAGAGGCTCGCCGCAGAGAACCAGTTGGGCGGGTTGAGGAACTGCTTCAACATCATGCGGTCGTACCCTCGCAGAAGTGACCGTGCAACGCGCGCTCCAGCTCGGACGCGCCGAGGGGGGCCACCCGAATCGTCACCGAATCGCTGGACGCCCACCAGTCTCGAAGTTCCTCGCCCGTTCGCGAGCTGACGTCAAGGACCTCCGCGAGAATTTTCGGGTCCGCCCCCACGCGGCGGCCGATCACGCTGACGGTCGCCACCGGGAGAAGATCGGGAAGATCGGTGTGCAGATTCCGGCGGTCCAAGACCAGCCCCACGGGGCTCGCGGCGCGGACACAGGCCGTTGGAACCCGGGGGAGCCAGCTGAGCGGCGCGTACAACAGCTCCCGGTCGGTGACGACCGCCGAGATCCGCGTTGGCGACGGACTCGCGCTCACGCGTGTGCCCGGTTGGGTCGAGTAGGTGGCGCTGGCCCTGAGCACCACGCCTTCGGCATGCGCCCACGCGACCGCCTCCTCAGCGAGCACCTGCCCCCCGGCACGGGCCATCGCCAGCGCTTCGGCGAGCGACATCGTGTCGAGCCGCCGCGCCCCGGGAACCACGCGCGGATCGGCGGAGTAGACGCCGTCCACGTCGCTACAGATCTCACACTCCTCCGCCTTCAACGCCGCGGCCAGCACCACAGCCGTGGTGTCGCTGCCACCTCGGCCCAAGGTCGTGACCTCTCGCGCCCGGCTGACCCCCTGAAAACCTGCGACGATCGCCACCTCACCGGCATCCAGCGCCGCACGGACGCGCTCGGGCCGCACCTCCACCACGCGAGCGTTCGCGTGACTTTCATCGGTGATAATACCGCTTTGGGAGCCTGTGAAGGAGCGTGCCGGCACGCCCAGCTCCTGTAGCGCCATCGCCAAGAGCGCCATGCTCACGCGCTCGCCCACGGAGACGAGCATGTCGAGCTCCCGACGGCCGGGGTTCGCGCTCACCTCCCGCGCCAGGGCCAGGAGCTCGTTCGTCGTGTTTCCCATAGCCGAAACCACCACAACCACCTCGTGCCCCGCTGCGCGCGTCGCCGCGACCCGCGCTGCCACGATCCGCAGCCGGCGAAGGTCCGCCACCGAGGACCCACCGTACTTCTGAA
The DNA here is from genome assembly GCA_947486185.1 of Deltaproteobacteria bacterium. Taxonomy (GTDB): domain Bacteria; phylum Myxococcota_A; class UBA796; order UBA796; family SXON01; genus CANKTH01. The sequence goes on along the minus strand of CANKTH010000053.1, from coordinate 5,513 downwards.
CCCTGACGCCCACGATCGCCTCCTTGATCTTCGTACGCTGCCCGCCCAGCCCGCTCAGTCGAGCCGGAAGTCGTCGACCAGCAGCTCCTGGGCGCCGCGCTCCGAGGAGAGGTACCCGGTCAGGTTTTCCAGTTGGACCGAGCTGATTCGTCCCATGACGCCTCCACCCACCAATGGACGGAACGAGGCAGCGGCGAGCTCCACGCGCAGCCAATCGTCCGTCGGAACCCGCACGAGTGGGGCGGCGAAGCGGCGGCCGGCGCCGTCCTGTACCGTGACCTGGAGATCCGCAGAAAACTCGCGAGCTTTCACCCGAAACGCCAGGCTATGGAGCGGCACGCTCGGGCGGAGCGGGAGCTCCAACCGTGAGACCTCGCCCGCCCGGACCTGCGACCGCCAGCGCAACACGCCCCCTTCTTTCAACCTTTCGTGCGAGATGTTCCCCGTGGAACCCGCTGCGACGTCGAAGCTCCTCGTGTCGTCCTCGAAGCGGAAGTCGACCGGCAGCCCGCCTTCCCGGCGTACGTCCGCTTCGATGATGGCCACCAGCGCAGACGCGAGCGGACGGATCGTCGGCTCCGCCACCGCCAACCTCAGCGCCTCGAGCGCCCCGTTGACGTCGCCGAGAGCGTAGAGGCTCCGCGCGAACCAGTACAGCGTCTCTGCATCCAGGCGCTCGCGTGAAGGATCGGCTTCAATTTCGATATTTTGGAGGAGCTCTCGATAATAGAGCGCCGCAACCTCGGGCGTGCCATCGAGCGCCTCGGCGAGCCGGGCGTCATGCTGCGCCTCCCAATCGCGCACGGCGTCATCACGCTCCCCGGCGCGCGCTGGAGTCAGGATCCCCAACGCGACCATGAAGGCAAAAGCCGACCGATACCGCCCTGTTTCCCGCGCCCACCCCGCCGTCGTGGCGGGGCCCGCCGGCGAGCGCGGCCTCAGGACTCCTCCCCCACGAACTTGTAGCCAATGCCGTGGAGGGTCTCGATGAAGCGAGGGGCACCGGCGTCGTCCCGGAGTTTCTTCCGCACATTGAGGATGTGGGTGTCGACCGTGCGCGTGGTCACCCCGGGGTTGTACTTCCAGATGCTCCGCAGCAGCTCTTCACGTCCAAGCACCTTTCCCCGGTGCTCGATCAGGTAACGCAGGAGCTCCTGCTCGCGGTTCGACAGGCGCTCGAGTCCGTCCGTGTGGCGAACGATGTAGTTGTCAAGATCAACCTCCACCGCACCATAACGGTAGATGCTCCTTGCCCCGCCCGCCCGCTTGAGCGCCACCTTGACGCGGGCGAGCAGCTCCTTCAGCGAGAAGGGTTTGGTCATGTAGTCATCGGCGCCCAGATCGAAGGCCATGAGCTTGTCGTGCTCGAGGGTACGCGCCGTGAGCAGGAGCACGGGCCCGTTGAATCCCTCTGTTCGAAGCCCACGAAGCACCTCAAACCCGTCCATCCCCCCAGGGCCCTCGGGGCCCTCGTGGAGCATCACATCGAGCACGGCCACATTGAAGCGTGAGCGGCTGTAGATGTCCAAAGCGGCGCGTCCCCCACGCGCGGACAGCACCTCGAAACCCTCCCGGCTGAAAAAGGCGACGAGCGAAGACAACAGATCTTCTTCGTCTTCGACAAACAGGATGCGCGGCATGGAGGCTCCCTCAGGGGTGAGCGTCCGCCCGGGGAGGGCGAACGGGAAAGTGAAGGGTAAAGGTAGAACCTGAGCCGATCGCGGACTCCAGGGTGACCCGGCCGTCGTGGGCCTCGACGATGTACTTCACGATAGTGAGGCCGAGGCCGGTACCCTTACGCTGGCGAGCCCGGGGGTCGAGCGACCGGTAATACTCTTGGAAGATCTTGCCCTGTTCTTGGGGATCAATCCCGATGCCACGATCGGATATCGTCACGCGCACCTCGCCTGACTCTACGCTCACCCGTACCCCGATCCAGCCCGCGTCCCGCCCGTACTTGGCGGCATTTGACAGAAGATTGGTCACCACCTGGGAGACCGCCTCAGGGTCGTGGGACACCGGCGGGAGGTCCTCGGGGATCTCGACGTCCACGTGCATCCCGCGCATCTCCATCGCGACGAGCGCCGACTCGACCGCCCGCCCGACGGTCTGCCCGAGATCACCAGGGCGCATGGTGTATTTCTTCAATCCCCGCTCGATGGCGCTGAAGTCGAGCATGTTGTCGATCAGACGGCTCAGACGCTCGGATTCGCGGACGATCACGTCATAGTGTTGGTCTCGGGACGCGTCGGTGGTGGCCAGCCCGAGCTGCAGCGCCTCGGCCTTCAGCCGGATCTGCGTGAGTGGCGAGCGCAGCTCATGAGAGACGCGGGCCGCAAAGTCTGATTTTTCACGGGCGGCGGCGAGCTCGCGGCGCAACAGTCTCGCGGTGAGGACCAGGCCTACGCTGATCATCACCGCGGAGAGCAGGATGATGCCTACACCCCGCCGCCAACGTTCATTCTGACGCGCCGCGAGCGCCTCGGGGTCCCGGGGGAGGACCTCGATCGCCCAGCCGTCCAGCCATCGCGACAGGGTGCGCCGGCTCAAGGCGCCTCCTTCGCTCGACGACGACGGTGCGACCAGGATCGCGCGCACCTCGCTGTCGGGGCCGGCGGCCCGCTCAGCCCGCACGCCAAGCTGAGCAACGAGTCCAGGAAGATCAAGGGCAAAAAGGTACTGGTCGTCGTCGGTCGAGGTAGTGACCCACAGGGCCTGCTCGGTGCGCCAGTAGTAGAAGACGCCGAATTCAGTACGGAAGAGCCGCCCACGTGTGCCAAGTCGGTCAAGCTCTTCAAGGAGCGCGCTCGACCAGTAGAGCTGGTCAGAACGTTCGCCCAGCCGGCCACGGGTGCGGGCGAGCCAGTCCGGATCCACCTTGCCCGCCAGCAGATCGAGGGCGCGCCGGGCAACCGCCGGCTCCCCGCCCTGCCCCATCACCATGGCGCCAGACAGCAGATCCTCGACGAGCTGCCGTAAAAGCGCAGCACCCACCGCCGGTTCTCGCGCCAGCCGTTGCTCCCCGAGCCGCAGGCGCGCCAGATCACCGAGACGGAAGCCCCAGGGATCGCGCACCGTGGGATATTGACGAAGAACCTCGTTCCACGCCAGCTCCGCCGCTCCGGCATCTCCCTCGCGCGCCAGCACCCGCCCCCGCGCAAACACCGCGTGCCCCTGCTCCCGAAGCCCGGGGGCCTCACGCGCCAACGCTGCGTAACGATCCGCCGCGCGCGCCCAGTCCTGGCCGAGCTCGGCGCCCCACGCCTCCTGCCACCGCGGCATCGCAAAAAGGTCGGTCGCCGAAGGGTCCGAGGGCAGGTCCCGAACAAAAGGCGCGACCATCCGGCCTTCGTTGTCAAACACGAACACGACCCGGAGCACGTCCGACATCTCGGCGAGGCTGGACGTCAGGGAGCGACCGGACTTCATCCGGTTGAGAGTCGCGTTCTCGAAACTCTGGAAATAGGACTCGATGTCGCCGTAGAGCGCGTTCGAGACGATTTCGGCCTCCCGGCTCACCTCAGCGGTCCCCGCGCGCTGCTCGGCGCGGATGCCGGCGAACCCGTACCAGGTGAGCACGATGCCAGGCACCACGATGGTCGCGGCGAAGACCGCGACGAAATTCCATACACTCCTGAGGTGGTAAACCTCTTCGAGCGCCCGGACCTCACCCAGACGCGCCGCCAGGATGCGGTACACGATGTTGAGGGGCCCGAACGGAGTACGCACCGCGCGCGTCTATCGGGTCACGAAGCCCTCCGCCCCCCGGATCCCGCGGCGAAACGCCTGAGCGCGTGATAGCCCACGACGCCAGAGGACTGCCGATGAGCCTGCTCGACACGCTCAAAAAAACCTTCGCCGGTGGCTCGGAAGAGCTCGGGCGAGACGACCTGCTCCGCAAGATCGAGGAGGGCGTGCTCGCGCTCCAGCGTCACGGCGCCCGCGGGCGTGAGGTCTTTCCGGACGGCGTCCGGGTACGAATCACCGCTTCGGACGGTTCGATCGCGACCCTGCGCAGCTTCGTGAGCGACCCGGCCTTCGAGCGGGACCTGGAGGCGCGGCTCCAGAACCGTCTCGTCAACCACACCGCGCTCCCCGCCCGGCGCTACGAGGTGCTCCGGGGTGACGAGCCCGGTATCACGGTCGAGGACGATCCCGTCGGCATCATCGGGGTCCTGGTCATCCGGGGCGGAGACCGTGACGGGGCTCGATATGTGCTGGAGCTCGGCCGCAAGGAGTGGCGCCTGGGTCGAGGCAGTTGGCACCAGGAGCGGGCGGACGACCAGCGCCTACCCAACGACGTGATCCTGGGCGACCAGGCCGGATTCATCAGTCGGGCGGCCGCGATCATCCGCCGGTCCGGCGCCCTTCTGGAGGTCGAGAGCCGCCAACAGGGTGAATTCCTGATCGTGGTGCGTAAGGACGGCGCGCAGCTTCGGCCCGCGATGACCGCGTCGGGCCGGGTCCCGCTTCGGGTCGGCGACGAGCTGCTCTTTCACGATGGCCGGACCAACCAGCTCACCGTCGTGCTGCTGCCGGTGGAGGAACCATGCTGAGATCCGAGAGCCCCGACCGCTTCGCTGTCGATTTTTCGCAGGTCAAACGAAGCAGCGGCTGGCGCGCGTTGTTCAGCAAGGACACCGTGATCGTGGACGGTCTGGCTATCGGCAAGGCGCTGATCGCGGCGATCGCCGCCTGCCCGATGCGGAGCCCAGGCGGCGCCCCGCAGATCTGGAATGAGTATCGCCTGTTTTTGTCACGTAGCGATCATGACCGGCTCCGCCCGCTGGAGGCGGCCCTCCAGCGCGAGCTCATGCCCATGATCTACGAGGAGCTCGTCCGGCAGAACGCGGTCACGGTGGGTAGCGTGGTGCTCCGACTTCTGGTGGACGACGCGGAAGACGTCGAGAGCGGCCACGCCGTGCTCCAGGTTCGGTACGCGCCGGATATCGGGAGCACGCCCGTGAGCGGCGAGATCACCGTCCGGCTCGACAAGCTCCCTGCGGCGGCCTCCCCGGTGCCGACCGACCGCCAGCTGAGCGGCGACGTCATCCTTCGGACGCCTGCCGGAGAGCTCGCCCTGAGCGCCGGCGTCCGCTACACCTTGGGCCGCGCCGACCCCGACGCAGGCCCGGATCACCTGATTATTCCAGGTGCGACATCCCGGATCAACCGGCGGCAGCTCAGCGTCACGGTGGGCGGCGGGCACATCGAGGTGACCCGGGACGCGGGTGCCAACCCCGTCAGCGTCGGCAACCAGCACCTCGCCGCGGGGCAGACGGTACGAGAGCGCCTACCGACCGAGATTGTGCTCTCCGGCGGAGAGCTCCGCCTTGCGGCGATCCCCGGAAGCGGTTTATGAACCTTGCGTTTCGCGGCAGCGAGAGCGTGCGGGCCTCGCCGTGGGCGGGGCGAGTCCGCTCGCCGAGGTGTTGGTGATCGACGCAGCGGCGCGTACCCACGCCGGCAGGGTGAGGGCCAACAACGAAGACGCCTTCGTCTGCCTTCCCGAG
>CANKTH010000052.1 GCA_947486185.1 Deltaproteobacteria bacterium | reverse complement strand
TCGCGCTCGTGAAGCTCTACGCCAGCGGGGTGAGGATGGACGCCCGCGTTGATGAGGGTGACTACGAGACCTACGGGGTGGACCACCAGCACGGGAAGCTCGTAGAGCTCTTTACCGGAGCAGACACGCCCGTCGTGTCCGTGTGGATCGGGAAGAACGCCAGCGGATCGACAAGCTTTGTGCGGCCCTCTTCGGGGGAGGAGGTGTTCCGAGCCGATGTGGGCGGCCGCGCCCGTTACGATCGGCCCCCCGCGGACTGGCGCCAACGTCTCGTTCTGGATGCGGATCCCGAAAAGATGGCCCGAATCCTAGTGAGTCGTGGCGATGAGCGTCTCGTTTTCAGCCAGATACAGGGACGCTGGGTGTTGGAGGCTGCGGCCTTCGCGGCCGACGCGGAGCTGACCGAGGTGCTGGCGAAGGCGCTGGGCCGGCTCAGGGTGCTTCAGTTTCAAAATCCAGCGTTTGAGGCTGGTTTTGATGCGCCAGCGGCAGATGTGGAGATCGAGATGGAGAGCGGCGAGCGCCACCGTGTCCTGCTGGGATCGCGGGTGGATCGGGGCACGGCCTTCGTGAAGGTGGACGAAATCCCCGAGGTTCTTCGTGTGTCGGCGCAGCTCGGCGCCCTGTTGACCCTGCCGGTGTCCAGTTGGCGCGACCGAACGATGATCTCGATCCCGACTCCCGAAGTGGCGGAGATCACGCTCACGGAGCAGGGCATCACCGTGGCGATCGAGCCGGCCGATACGGGCTGGCGCATCACGCAGCCGCCCAACATGGACGCCGACCAGCTGCTGGTGGCGCGGGCGGTCGAGGCCATCACGGGCCTGAAAGCAGCGGATATCGCTCCGGACCTTCAGTTCTCGCCGACCGGGACGCGGCTTGTGGTACGGCGGCGGGACGGGACCAGTGAGGTGGTCGAGCTCGGGGCCCGGGAGCAGGTTGGCGAGGAGCGCCTCGTGCGTGCGCGCGTCGTTGGCCGGAGCACGGTCTACCGGATTCGTGAGACCGCGCTCGAAGACGTACGGCAGGCATTCGGCAGAGGCTGAACCGGCGCACGCCGCTACGCCAACATGCACACGCACAGAGCTCGGCCATGAGCTCTCGCCGGCGAGCTGAGGCGGCTTTGCAGGGGACTGCGGGTCAACTTCGGCTGGCCCGGAAGCGCGTTAGCCTGCCGGATGAGCAGAGCCCCCCGCAGGCTTGACGGAGAGGACCGCTGAGGCTCGTGCTATCGACTCGCTGGTTGCTCGCGGGCCTGGTGCTCCACCTGCTGCTCCAGTTCGCACCGGCCTGGCAGCGGGTCAGGTCTGCGCCATCTGGTAGGGACTACGCCAGCTATTACTATGCCGTCCACGTGGCTGCGCGTGGTGGAGATCCCTACGACACCGCGGGCCTCAGCGCCACGGCGCTGAAGGAGCGCACTCGAAAGTACGTTCATCCCTACTTTTATCCTCCGCCCTTCCTCCTGGGTATGACTTGGGCGCTGCCCCTGAGCTTGAAGCAGGCTTATGTGTGGATGCTTGCGCTCAACGAGCTCCTGCTCTTCGGCTCGCTGGCGGTGCTCGTGCGCGCCTTCGGCGTCGCACCGCCGATCGTCGCGCTGCTTCTCGCGACCTACACGCCTATTCCTGACAATGCTTGGATGGGGCAGGCCAACCTGATGGCCCTGTTCCCGGCCCTCCTGGGGCTCGCGCTGGTCCGCCAGCGGCCGGGGGTCGCGGGGGTGCTCGTGGGCGTGGCGGGCATGCTGAAGATGTCCCCAGCCTTGTTCCTGCTCTCCTGGGCGCTGGAGCGCCGCTGGCGCGCGGTCGGCGCCGCGGTGGGCACGGCCGTCCTGCTCTCGCTACTCTGCCTGCCGCTCGTGGGCTTGCCCGAGCAGATCGGCTTCTATCTCGATGTGTTACCGGGGTTCGCGGCGGGTGATTACCATGGGCTGACGGTGCCTATCTCCTTGCCCGCGAACCACTCCGTGCCCGACCTGTTCAATCGTTGGTGGCCCGGCACCTCGGAGACCCGCTTGTCCGAGCCGGCGCAGTGGGCGGCGAAACTGGCGGCCGCCGTGCTCCTGTCGATCTGGGCGTGGCGGTTTCACCGCGAGCCCGCCGCCCCTGAGCGTACGGGGGCCGGTCTGGGCGTGTTGACGGTGTGGATGGTGCTGCTCCCCGCCTACACCTACGAACACCACCTCGTGTTCCTGCTCCTGCCGGTTGGCCTCGCGGGTACGGCGGCGCTCGGCACGCGGCGCCCCGGCCCGATCCTCGTCTTTGTGGTGGCCTATTTTTTCCTTGCGTGGCCGCTGGCCTGGCTGAACGATGCCCGTGAAGCGCTCCCGGCGCTCGACACCCCCATTCGGGAGAGCAAGTTTGTCGCTGCGCTGATGATGGTGGTGTTGTTGAGCTGGCGTGTACGGCCAGCGGTCGAGCCCGAGGCGCGCTCAGCTCCTCCTATACCTGGCGCCGCGTCAACGTCCTGAGCGACCCTGGTCGGGACCTCCACAGGGCGAGCGCCGTCCCTGGTCGTTTCGTTCCCGCCGGCCGAGGCAGATCCCGGCGCTCTATTGCCCGCTACCGGTGAACACGTAGACCGCGCCCGCGGCGGTTCCACCGGTGTTGTCTACCGGCGCACCAAACAGGAGGTCGGAATAGCCGTCCCCGCTGGCATCACCCAGGCCGGCGACCGAGGTGCCCGCGGCACCGTTGACGACCGTGCCCGAGATGCGCCCTTGCGCGTCGGTGGCGGACACGAGGCCCGTCTCGGGCGGCCCGAGCAGGATGTACACCGACCCGGCGTTGGACGCCCCCGTGTCGTTCGCTGGCGCACCTACGACCAGGTCGGTCACGCTGTCACCGTCGACGTCGGTGCTCATGTCGACCGAGGTCCCGAGTACATCTTGGCCCGCGGCGCCCGCGATCACTGAGTCCGCTTCAGACGCGTACATGAACGTGGTGGAGCTGAGGAACACCGCCACGGTGCCGGCGTCGCTGGCGCTGTCGTCGTCCCGAGGGCTGCCGACCGCGAGGTCCCCGTAGCCGTCGCCGTCTACGTCTCCCGCCGACACAGAGGTGCCGAAGCGGTCGGAGTTGGTGTTCCCCCAGATCACCACGTCGGCCGACGACAACGTGACCGTGCCTGTGGTGCCGCCAAAAACAAGGTACGCCGCGCCCGCTTCGTCGGTGCCCGTGTCGGCGTCCGGCACGCCGATGAACAGGTCGTTGAGTCCGTCGCCGTCGTGATCTGGCACAAAGGATACCGTGGATCCTGCATTGTCCGTGTTTGCGACGCCGCGGAGGATGAGGTCGGCCTCAACGTCGAGATCCACCTCAATCCCGCTTGAAGCACGAACGCTCGACGCGACCACGTAGATCTCGCCACGCGCGGTCCCGCCGCCTTCGGCCTTCCACGCCCCGACCACGAGGTCGATGACGCCGTCATCGTCGAAGTCGAGGCGGCCGTCGACCGCCTTTCCCGCCTGATCTGCCGCCGTCGCGCCGCGGAACTGTACGTTGGCTGCCGACAGATCGATACGCCCTGAACGGTTGCCGAGCACGAGGTAAGCCGAACCCGAGGTGACCGCCCCGCCGTCGTCTACTCCGGTAGCCCCCACCATCACGTCGTCGTAGCCGTCGTTGTTCGTGTCGCCGACCGCCGCGACCGAGATGCCGGCGTCGTCAGAGCCCGCTTCGCCGATGAACGTGACGCCGGCGCTGTTTAGCTCGGTGTCGCCCGCCGCCAGGCCGTAGACGATGTATGCGGCGCCGGAGTTGGCTCCGCCGTCGTCGGCCCCGGTCGCACCGATGATGATGTCGATGTTGCCGTCGCCGTTGAAGTCACCGGCCGGATCGACCGACACCCCCGCCTCGTCGCTGGCGTCAACGCCATAGAAGCGCGAGTAGAAGGACGTTGAGACCTGATTTCGGGCAAGTCCACACCCGAGCGCGCGGCCGTCGCAGTCGTTGTCGACGAGGTCAAGGCAGATCTCGGTCGCCGATGGGTTGACGAGGCTGTCACTGTCATCACAGTCGTTGTCGTCGTCCAACATGCCCGGAGGCGCGTCGCACGCCAGCGACGAGCTCTCCGGATCGCCGAAGCCGTCGCCATCTACGTCGTCGTACCAGGATCCGAAGGTCCCTATCGCGACCGTCGGATCGTCGTCGTCCGACGCCCCGTTACAGTCTTCGTCCGCGTTCGCTTCGTCACACACCTCTTCGGCATCGGGGTTGATGTCCTCGTTAGTGTCGTCGCAGTCAGCGCTGTCGCCGAGATAGCCGGCAGGCGCCTGGCAGGTGTTGGCGGTGGCGAACACGTCGCCGAAGCCGTCTCCGTCGGTGTCGGCGTAGAAGGTGCTGAGACTCGTGGGATCGAGGTTGTCGTCCTCGTCGTCCCACCGGCCATCGCAGTCCTCGTCCACCACGCTGTCGTCACAGAGCTCCATCACGCCGGGGTTGATGTCCTCGTCGCTGTCATCGCAGTCCGTGTCGTCCGCGACATGGGCCGCGGGGACGTCGCATGCGACGCTCACGTTGGTCACGTCGCCGTAGCCGTCACGATCTGTGTCAGCGTACCAGAACTCCGCGTCGAGGGCGTAGTCGTTGTCAACCACACCTTCACAATCATCGTCGATGAAGTTGCAGTACTCGTCGGCGCCAGGGTAGATGTCGGCCGCCGAGTCGTCACAGTCACTGCCGTCGGCGAGGTAGCCCGTAGGTTGGTAGCAGGTGACCAGGGCGCTGTCGGTGTCGCCGTACCCGTCGAGATCCAGGTCGGGGAACCAGGTCGGGGCGTCCACCGCGCTGTCTTCGTCGGTCGTTCCGTCGCAATTGTTGTCTACGCCGTCGCAGGACTCGTCGGCCGAGGGGCTGATGTCCGCGCTCAGGTCATCGCAGTCGAGGTTGTTGTCGGCCGTGCCGCTCGCCGGCGGGGCGCACCAGTACCGACCGATGTCGGCCGCGTCCCCGTAGCCGTCGGTGTCTCCGTCGGTGTAGTGGAAGGTGCCGTCGGCGAGGCCGGCGTCGTCGTCGTCGTAGCTACCGTCGCAGTCGTCATCCACCGCGCCGCCGTCACAGAGCTCCACGGCGGTAGGCCCGATATCGGCGTTGCTGTCGTCGCAGTCGCCGCTGTCCGGCACATAACCTTCGGGCTGGCTGCAGCCCTGCGCGAAGACGCCGTCGTCGCCGGCGCCGTCGCCGTCCCCATCGTAATAGTAGGTGCCGGGATCGGTGGCGTCGTTGTCGATCGTACCGTCACAGTCGTCATCACCGAGGTTGCAGGTCTCGACCGCGCCTGTATAGACGGAGACGTCTTCATCGTCACAGTCGTCCGCGTTGTCGACGTACCCGGGGGGCGCCTCACACGCGGCGGTAGTGGCGCTCGGATCTCCCTGGCCATCGCCGTCCAGGTCGGCGTACCACGTGGGTGCGCCCGTAGCGTCCGCGCCGTCCGTCTCACCGTCGCAGTTGTTGTCGATGCCGTCGCACACCTCTTCGGCGTCCGGGCTGATGCCCGCGTCGGTGTCGCCGCAGTCCTCACCCACGGTGATGTAGCCGGCCAGCTCCGCACACGACGGGAGCTCGCTCAGGATGTCGCCGTAACCGTCGCCGTCGAGGTCTGTGTAGTAGCGGGTCGGCGAGCCAATCGAGGCGTCCGTGTCATCACAGTCGTCTCCGAGCGCGACATAGCCGTCTGTCGGCGTACAACCTTCCAACGTGAGGCTCGCGTCGCCGATGCCGTCTCCGTCGGCGTCGAGATACCACGTGGTTGGGTCACTGGCGTCCGCTTCGTCGGTGTCCAGGTCGCAGTCGTTGTCGATCCCGTCGCACACCTCGGTTCCCGGTTCGAACACGCCCGCGTCGCCGTCATTACAGTCTTCGCACGCGACTTTGCCGTCACCGTCGTCGTCGGCGTCGCCCACGCTGCCGTCGCAGTTGTTGTCTACGCCCGAAGCACAGTCTTCCTCGGCCAGCGGATGTATCGTCGCGTCCGCATCGTTACAGTCGTGTCCCTTGGTGACGGCACCCGAGGGAGCGCTGCAGAGGCGCTCGCCGGTGGCGTCGTCCCCGTAGCCGTCGGAATCGGCGTCCGAGTACCAAAGTTCAGCGTCAAAGGCGCCTTCGTCGGTCTGGCCGTCGCAGTTGTTGTCGATTCCGTCGCACGACTCACGCCCGTAAGGCGACGCGAGGCCGGAGTTGTCGTCACAGTCCTCGCACGCCGCGGCGCCGTCCCCGTCCGCGTCGGCGTAAGCGGAGGCCCCGTCGCAGTTGAGATCGAGAGCATCGGTGCAGAGCTCCTCTACACCAGGGTTGAAGGCGGGGTCCTCATCGTCACAGTCGCCACCGACATCGCTCGTGTCGGCGGGAGCGTCACAGCCGAAACTGGGGCTGTCATTGCTGCCGTAGCCGTCCGCGTCGCTGTCGGTGTACCAGGGCTGCCCGGCGCCGTCGTTCTCGTCCGCGAAGCCGTTACAGTCTTCGTCCAGGTCGTCCGCGTCGCACACTTCGATTTTATCAGGGTTTATCGAGGTGTTGCCGTCGTCACAGTCGTCCGGGTTTGCCGCAAAACCCGGACCGGGGGACTCACACTCCTTCAAGGGGATCGCGTCGGGCGAGCCAAACCCGTCTTCGTCTTTGTCCTCGTACCAGAGGGTCTCCTCGCACGGGTTGTCCACCGTCGTCGGACCCTTGGAGTCCACCTTCCCCGGACCATCCTTACATGCGGCGAGCGTGAGGAACAGGAAAGCGGCAGGCCAGGTACGCATCGTCTCGGACTCCTGGCCGAGAGCATAGCCCCGATCCGCTCCCGAGGGCAGGCTCGGCGGTGGAGGCGCGCCCGCCGGCGCCGAAGCCGCCAACCCGCCATGGGCCGCGGGGCGTCCGTCCACGCCCACTCCGACGAATTCGTAAGCTCCACTACGAGTTTGGCCGCCGGATGCGACTACACACTTGGGCTCTGATGCCCACGACTCGCCGGCGCTCGGCGGCCCCCGTCGGCAAAATCCAGTCCAAACCTATGGAGCGACCCATGCCCGAAGAGACGGAGAGCACTGCCCCCAAGGTGTCGGCCACCCGATCCATGCGCCGTATTTTCGGCCTTGCACGTCATGAGCTTCGCCTCCTGGGCGTCGCCACAGTGGCGTTGCTCGCCGGGAGCGGACTCGCCCTGCTGGTGCCGCAGGGGGTACGCGACCTCATCGATGCTTTGTCCCAATCGGACGGTCGGGCCCAGTTGGACGCCGCCTTGGTCATCTTGCTCGGTGTTTTCGTGGGCGTCGCCGCCTTTGGCTTCCTACGCGGCTGGCTCTTCACGTGGGCGGGGGAGCGGGTGGTCGCACGGTTGCGCCGAGATCTCTTTTCGCACCTTGTCGGGCAGGAGATCGGCTTTTTTGATGCCCAGCGCACGGGTGAGCTCCTCAATCGGCTCGCCGCCGACACGGGCGTCTTGCAGAACTCGGTGACCGTGAACATCTCGATGGCGCTTCGGTTTGGCATTCAGGCGGTCGGCAGTCTCGCTATTCTCTTTTATTCGAGCACCAAGCTTACGCTTGTCATGCTGTCTGTGGTGCCGGTCGCCGCGATCGGCGCGGTGCTCTTTGCGCGTCGAGTGCGAGAGCTGGCTACTGCGACCCAGGATGCCCTCGCGTCGGCCAACACGGTCGCCGAGGAGGTGTTCGGCAACCTGCGCACGGTGCGTAGTTTTGCCCAGGAACAGTCGGAGATCGCGCGATATTCCGCCAACGTGGACGAGGCGCTGGACGCTGGCCGCCGTACGGGTCTCGCTTACGGCGTGTTCCAAGGAGCAGGCTCGCTGGCGGCATTTGCGGGCCTGGGTATGGTGCTTTGGGTCGGCGGGGGCATGGTGATCGACGGCACGCTGTCCACCGGCGACCTCACCGCCTACATGATGTACACCTTCTACCTGGCCTTCTCCCTTGGTGCCCTCTCCGCGTTGTTTGGGGACTTCAACCGTGCGATCGGGGCGAGTCAGCGGGTGTTCGAGCTCCTGGATCGGCGGCCCCAGGTCGGCACTGCGGGTGGCCTCGCGCCGGCGAGCTCCGAAGGCGAGATGGTGTTGGATTCCGTGAGCTTCGCTTACCCGACCCGACCCGATGTGACGGTACTGCACGAGGTGACGCTTGTGCTACGGCCGGGGCGGGTGGTTGCCCTCGTCGGCCACTCAGGGAGCGGAAAGAGCACCGTTGCCTCCTTGCTCGCCCGCTTCTATGACCCTGCAGGGGGGATGGTGCGCTACGACGGCGCCGACGTGCGAGCGCTCGATCCCGATTGGCTCCGGCGACAGGTGGGGATGGTCTCCCAGGAGCCGGTGCTCTTCGCAGCCTCTATCGCGGATAACATCCGGTACGGTCGCCCCTCGGCTACGGACGCCGAGGTGGAGGCCGCCGCGCGGGTCGCCAACGCCCACGTGTTCATCCACGAGCTCCCCGAGCGTTACGCGACCCTGGTGGGCGAGCGGGGTGTCCGATTGTCGGGCGGGCAACGTCAGCGTATCGCCATCGCGCGGGCCGTGCTCAAAGACCCCAAGGTGCTGGTGCTCGACGAGGCTACGTCCGCGCTCGACGCGGAGAGCGAACACCTCGTTCAGGAGGCGCTTGAACGCCTGATGGCGGGGCGGGCGAGCCTGGTCATCGCCCACCGGCTCTCCACCGTCAAGAATGCGGATGAAGTAGTGGTTTTTGACCACGGTCGCCGGGTGGAGTCGGGGAGCCACACCGAGCTCGTGGCCCGCGGTGGTGTGTACGCGCGGCTGGTGGAGCATCAGTTCCAGGCGAGCGCCTGAGCGCGGGCAGTGGCTATGCTCGGGCGATGCGGACTCCTCTCGTGTGTCTCTCGGCAGCCCTCCTGGCCGCCTGCACTGCAAACAAGGCCCGCCCCGGGTCCGACTCCTTCGGCGATCCAGCCGAGAGCACGCCCCATGTAACGGACGACTCGGGCGTGACCGACGACACTGCCACCGACGACACTGCCACCGACGACACTGCCACCGATGACACGGGAAACGCGGGCACCGGCTTCGAAGACCAAGACGGAGACGGGTTCTTTGCGCCAGCAGCGGGCGTGGACCCCGCCCTGACCGACTGCGACGACCGGGATCCCGAGGTCACCCCGGCGACCGAGCGTTATCTCCCCGCCGGCCTCCTGTTACGCGGGGAGCCCGACAGCACGGACGCGCCGCGGCAGGAGGTGCAGCTCTCGGCCTTCTGCCTGGATGTCTACGAGGTCACCAACGTGCCCTTTGCCGCGTTCTTGTCGGTAGCAGGAACAGTCGACGTGGACGGCCATGTGCTGTTTGACGAGTTCGACAGTGACGACACCATCCCGGAACGCATCGCGTGTGATGGCGGTATCTGCATGGCAGAGGCTGGTTTTGAGGCTCATCCCGCCACGGAGCTCACCTGGTACGGGGCCGATGCCTACTGTCTCTGGGTTGGAAAACGTCTACCTACTGAAGCAGAGTGGGAGCGGGGCGCGCGAGGTGGCTGCGGGGATGACGGTTGTGACGAAGAGGACGCCCGCACCTGGCCCTGGGGTGAGTCCGACCCCGACTGCGACCACATGAACGGTTCGGAGGAGATCGCGTGGGATGAGAACGGTTTTCCCTATGCGTTCGAGTCGTGCGTCGGAGACACGAGCCCGGTTGATGACCCGACCGGCGACGTGTCCCCGGAGGGCTTGCGCGGGATGGCGGGCAACGTGCAAGAGTTGACAGGCGACTGGTATAACGCCGACTATTACACCGACGGCCCGGGCACGGATCCGCCGGGACCGGAGTCGGGCGAGTTCACCGATCCCGACTTCGGTACGGTGTACGAAGCGCGGGTGGCCCGGGGCGGCTCGTGGGCAAGCGACTTCTCCTGGGGCGTTACCTCGCGGCGTTGGGGCGAAAAGCCAGACGCAACCAGCAACGGCCTGGGTTTCCGCTGCGCGCGCCCCCTCTGACACACCTCAGCGCCGGAGCGCCATGAACGGCCGCTCGATGAGCACGTACAGGAAAAAGGCAGTCACAAAGGTGTTGATCCACGCGCCCAACTGCCACCCCGCCGGGTCCAACGGCTGACCGGTCGCCGCGAGCAGGGAGTACCAGAAGCCCACAGAGAGTGGATTCACAAGGTAGATACAATAGGATAGCTGAGCGATCGGGTACCAGATCCAGGCGTCGAGCACCCGCCGCGCCAAACCACCGGCCAGGGACGAGGCCAGAACGGCGCCGACGCCCAACGCAAATACGGTGTGGAAGGCGGCCAGATAGGCGTGCCCGAGCGCCGACGGCAGGACTGGCGCCTCCCCGGGGGGGGCCGCCCGGGAGACCAGCAGGACCGGCACCATCAGGGCGATCCCGAGGAGCAGGAGCCGGCGCGCCGGCCAGGTTGCGGGTGAGGAGGTGCGCGCGAAAAAAGCGAGGCCCACGCCGATCAGGAGCGCGCCGCCCCGGGTGTACGGCCGGGTGTAAAGCCAGTCCCAGTGCCGTACGAAGTCCTCGCCTGCGGCTCCTCCCGCGAGCCAGGGCGGGTGGTGCGGGAAGGGCCCTACGTCACCCACCCAAGCCAAGAGCGCGCGCAGCGCTACCCCCGCGCCGACCAGGCCGATGATCCAACGTAGGGGCCGCTCGCGGCGGATGAGCCAAGGGAGCACCAGCGGAAAGACGGCATAGAACTGCTCCTCGATCGCCAGCGACCAGGCCCAGCCCATGAAGCTGTCGTGGAACGGGACGAAGTTGTTGACGTAGACGAGGTTGGTCCAGATCGTGTGGATACCCTGGGGCGCCAACCAGGCGCAGAAGGCCATCACGACGTAGGCGGCGGGCAAGAGCCGCAGCGCCCGCCGTAGGTAGAACCGCAGGAGGAGGACACGACCCCCCGTGTCGAGCTCGCGCAGCAGCAGCCCCGTGATCAGGAAGCCCGAAATCACGAAAAAGGCGTCGACTCCGAGCTCTCCCTGCAGGGCGAAGCGCCCCCACGCGCTGGTGGTGAGGCGCTGAACCCCATCGGCTTCCAGGTGAGGCGCGAGGAACAATACCCCGTGGAAGGCCAGAACCCAGAGCACGGCGAGGGCGCGGAGCCCGTCTATACCTGGGATGCGCTCCGCGGGACGCTGAACCAGGGAGCGCAGGTGGGCGCGGATCGCCAGGGGACGGGGCACAGGGCGGCTTATCGTCGGGGAGGGCCCGGAGCGAGGGCGGCGAGGGCGCCGGCGCGGCGCGGCAGCAGGATTGCGACACCACATTCGCGGTGGTGATCCAGGAGGGTGATCCAGGAGGGTGATCCAGGAGGCGGCGCCACGGGGCGAGTGACGTGGCCCGTGCTAGGCTCCGGGGCTGGAGCACAGCATGAACCCAGTACGCCGTAAGCTCGCGATCGCTACGTGGAGCGCCCCCTCGGAGGGCAACATCTACGGAAAGCTGACGGTCGACGTCACCCGGACGATGGCCCGCCTGGACGAGGTGCGGGAGACAACCGGAAATAAGCTTACGATCACCCATGTGGTGGGTTGGGCGATCGGCCAATCCCTCGCCGCCGCGCCGGGCCTCAACGGCTACTTACGACTGGGCACCTTCCTCCCCCATGAACACGTGGACCTGTCATTTCTTGTCGCTGCCGACGAGGGGAAGGACCTCGCAAAGGTCAAGGTAGAGGCGGTGGAGACCCTCACGGTCAGCGCGCTCGCCGATCGGCTCGGCGCGGGCGCGAGCCGGGTACGCACCGGGAAAGATGAGAACTTTGAGAAGAATAAATCGTTGATCCGGATGCTGCCGACCTGGCTCATTCGCCCCCTGCTGCGGCTGACCGGGTGGCTCACGGCCAGCCTCGGCCTGGACATGCCTGCGCTGGGCCTCGAGAAGTTCCCGTTCGGCGCCTGTATGATCACGAGCGTGGGCATGTTCGGTCTCGACGAGGGGTTTGCGCCCCAGACGCCGTTCGCGCGTACGCCCGTCCTCGTGCTGATCGGCGCGGTTCGTGACGGCGTCGCCGTCGTGGATGGCACGATCCAGGTGCGGAAGCTCCTCACCATCACCGCCACGATCGACCACCGCTTCCTGGATGGCGCGCAGGGCGGCGCCCTCGCGAAGACGCTGCGCGGCATCCTCGAAGATCCGGATCGGCTTCAGATCGGCGAACGAGCTGGGTGATCGGCGAACCGCGACGTCGCGGGAATCGAGGGTGAGTCTGTTGGGTTCAGACGCCGGCCGATTCCCAAGCTCGGGGCGGCGCCGGGGCGCCCAGGCGCGAGGGATGGTCCCTCGACAGCCTGGGACGCCTCGGTTAGCGAGCGCTGCCATTTTGGAGTGATCATGAATTTCCGCAATGTTCTTGGTGTTTCTTTCCTCGCCCTCGGCCTCTTTGCCTCCGCCCCCGTCCTCGCCAAGAAGGCGAAGGACGCCGCCGCCTCGACCGAGCCGGCGGTGGTCACCATCCAGCTCACCGGTAACGCGGCGTTGGACGGCACCCTTCAGAAGGCGCTCGACATTGACACCAAGATTGTCAATGGCACGAACAACCTCATGACCGCTCGCGCCAACGTCAACACCGCCCTCGGCGCGGCGACTGACGACCCCCTCGCCACCGCGCTCGCCGACATGAAGTCCAAGGCCGAAGGCAAGCTCAAGTTCGCGATGAACGGCACCACGCCCACCATCAGCGCGGGCGACGGGATGCCCGACAACGTGAAGGCTGGCCTCGACGCCGTCAACTCGCTGGTCGCGGTCGGCGGCACCACCGTCACCGAGCTCGCTGGCCTCGGCAAGGACATCACGGCCCTGATCGACGAAGCGAAGGCCCTCCCCGGCAAGATTCCGAGCCTCGGCCTCGACGCCAAGAGCCTCATGGGCGCCACCAAGATCGTCGGTGCAGACGTCAAGGCGATCGGTGGCTTCCCCGCCAAGATCTCGGCGCTCACCGAGCAGGTGACCGGCGTGTTCAACGACATCAAGGCGGCGTTCGGCTCCTGAGCTGAGCCCGGCCCGGCATGAGCCGGGTCGCTGCCTGCCCGACCCTGGGCACCAGACACGCGCCGGTTACGGAGCTCCGTAGCCGGCGCTGTGTTTTTTTCGCCGCCGAGGATCGTGTGTCGTCGTCGTCCCGCCCCCTGGTCTTCACGCTGGAAATGTTGGGTTTTGGCGCGTGTGGTCTGGTGGGGCTATCGGCGCTGACTCACGTGCTGCGCGTGGATTTCCCAGCCAAGAACCAGGCTTTGGTGGTTCTGGTCTTGGGGACCCTGGCGTCGGCCTTCGCCGCCGGCGTAGCGGCAAGTCGCGGGCCCACCGGCCCTACCCGACGGGCGCTGGGCTGGATGCGGCTCGTGGTGGGAGTGCCGCTGATGTTGCTCTGGCTCCTGGCCGCGACCGCGGGGTTTTCGGCCTGATGTGGTACTTCATCGGGGCTGTTTTGGCTGAGGAGCCTCCGGCCTGGCGGGTGGACCGGGCCCGCTACGAGCTCAGCGCGGTGGAGGACGGGGTGGCGCTCACCGCCACGTACACGGTGACCCCGGTGCGAGCGGGCTGGTGGGACGCGGTTCTGGTGGGACCGGACCTGGTCGTGGAGTCCGTGGAGGGCCCGCTCGTCCAGACCTCCTCCGGGGTCAGCGCGACGCTCGGCCCGGGCACCGCCTCAGTCGACCTCGTCGTGCGTGGGCGCCTGCCGAGCCGGGGTGGCCGGGGCGACCTCAGTGTGCTGCCGGCGCCGCGGCAGCAGGTGATCACGAGATCCGGCGCCTATTCCATCGTCGTCGACGGGGCGCTCGACGGATGGTTGGCGGCAGCATCCGTACTCGACCTGCGCGTAGAGCCCCGTCGGGCGCCCGAAAAGCGCAGCGTGGCGCCGCTCTTGCGTCACGAACAGGCCCTGGCGTTCTGGGAGGCGGATGGCAGGCTCGAGCTTCGCGCTGAGCTCAGGATCGCCGTATTACGGGGCGAACAGGACCGGTTTGTCGTCGAGGTTCCCGGTTGGGAGGAGGTCGAGGTCGCCGTGGATGGCGTAGCGCGTCGGGAGGGCCCACGCGTGGTCATCGAGACGGCGGGGCCGGTGCGTGGCCGCTTGCAGGTGGGGCTCCGCGGTCGCGCGTCGCTGGCGGGCCCGGTACCGCTGCCTCATCTCGTGGGGGCGCTCAGTGAGGACACCTGGCAGGTGTTGGGCCAGTCGGCCGATGCGGACCTGAGTGTCACCGAGACGCCCGCCGCGGTGCCGCTTCGGAGTCTGCCCGATTTCGCACGTAGCCTCGCCGAAACCCCGGCTCTCGCGGCCTGGCGTGGCCCGAAGCCCGCGCGGATCGAGGCGCTGGTGTACACCCCGCTGATGGGCCCGGACACCGTGGTGGAGCGCGCCGACCTGTTGCTGGTGGCCAACGAGCAGGG
Source organism: Deltaproteobacteria bacterium (assembly GCA_947486185.1). GTDB lineage: Bacteria > Myxococcota_A > UBA796 > UBA796 > SXON01 > CANKTH01. Next base: position 16,830 of record CANKTH010000052.1, on the reverse strand, counting down.
GCGAGTCTGGCTTCGCGGCACATGGTGGGTACGGAACGAACGAAGCCAGTACCTGCATTTTCGCCCTGAACCGGGCTGGGTGGCGGTAGCGGCGCGCACCGGGAGCCGGGAGATCGCCGTGCTCTCCGACGGGGCGGGCGGGCTCTACGTTTCGCTCGAGAAGTCCGTGGAGACCGTCGCCGGGCTCCTGGCGTACCCGGTGGAGGTCACGTGGACCTACGAGGGCGCGGCGTTCGGACGGCGCGGCGAGCTCGCGCTCCGAGCGCCGGCGGTGGATGCGCCGATTCAAAGTGTGTACTGGAGGCTTCATCTCCCGAGGGGTTGGCGATCACGATGGCCAGAGCTGGCTCCGCCCGGACTCGGACCGGTAGACGTCGAGGCGGTCGCGGTGCTCGAAAAGGCGCTTCGAGCCTACCAGGCGAATCGATTTGAAGAAGCGCAGGCCTGGCTGGAGGACGCGCAGGCGCGTGGCGTGACCGACGAGAACCTGACCCGCCTCCAATCGAACCTGGACGTGCTGCTCGACGACGACAAACGTGCAAATGACGCGGTCTCTCGCCGGGTGCGGTCCATGGCCGGCGCCAAAGCGGGGAGCAGCTACCAGCAGCAGGAGGATGCGCTCGCCTCGGCTCAGCGCTACGAGCTCCAGGGCGACCTCGAGAACGCGGCACGCAGTTGGCAGGTCGTCGCGGACAAAGCGGAGGAGTTGTCGCGCTACGATCAGAAGGAGAACGAAGAGCAGGGGCTGAGATTGGCCGAAGCGGAGCAACGACTCGCCGGCGTCGAGGTTCAGGCTCGAACGGCCAAGTTGATCGAACTCACCTCGAGCGCCCGCCCGCGTTTCGGCGGGACCATCGGCCTTCCGCCGACCCCGGTCAGCGGCGCGGCTGCGGCGACGCCGCCGCCGACCGTCTCAGAGGCTGTGCCCATCTCCGAGTTCGTGCCCGACTCCGAGCCCATGCCCGACTCCGAGCCCATGCCCGTCTCCGAGTCCATGCCCGACCCCGAGCCCGCCTCGGTCGCCCCGAGAATCGAGTATAAAAAGTGGGTTGAAATAGACTTTGAGGGGATTGACGTGGAGGGAGAGCTTGTCGTTCCGCGTGGGCAGGCTGTCGTGTCGTCTCGAGCGTCCGCGTCGCGGAAACCCTCGCCAGGGACCTCGCCCGCGCCCGTCGAGGCGCAGCGCGGAGCCGTGGAGGAAAAACCCGCGGACAACAAGCGGGATCAGGATAAGGACCTGCCCGCCTCCGAGGTTGACGGGTCGACGCTGCGGCATCCACCGCCGCCGCCAGCCCGCGCCCCGGTTGCGCCGGCTCCGGCCCCCGCGCCGGTCGCGCCCGCTCCGGCCCCCGCGCCGGTCGCGCCCGCTCCGGCCCCCGCGCCGGTCGCGCCCGCTCCGGCCCCCGCGCCGGTCGCGCCCGCTCCGACCCCCGCGCCGGTCGCGCCCCCACTCGCGCCTGCGCCCCTGCGGGTGATCGCGCCCCGTCCTCCCCCGGTGGTCGGAAGTACGCCGCCCGAGACGGCCTGGCTCAACCCGGAGGTCCACCCGACCCCGCTCACCCTCGCAATGCCGCTCTCAGGGGAGCGGGTTGAGGGAGGCGCGGCGTTGATCGAACGGGGCGAGGCACCGCTCGTGACCCTGACCTACCGATGGGATCGTCGGCTGGAGCGTGCGCCGCGCTGATAGGGGCGCCCCCGCGCGGGTCGTGACCGCGTCATGGCGCGCGCCACACCGTCGCGAGGCCCTCCATCCCCGGCGCAAAACCACGGACTCTCACGGCGCCCAGGCGCTTGTGGCGCCAGCCGAGCCAGCTCGAGGCACGCTGCCGATAGGCCGGTTCCCAACCGGGATTTCCGGTGGGCGACACCTCAACGACGTAACGCGGGCCCACCCCGCGTTGACCGCCTTGGAGCGGCTGGCAGCTCGAGCCTGGCGGAGATCGGCGCGCCGCCAGCTCGGCGGATACGGCGTCGCAGGTCAACAATCCCTGTGGGTCGGAGAAGCGGAGCTCCCAGGGTGCCCCGGTCACACCAGCCGGGTCTCTCCCCGCATCTCTGGCGACGATCCCTGCGATCTCCCGGGCCGCCGAGACCTCGTGGATCGGCGGTGGGCTGACGAGGTGGAGCTGCCAGGTCGGGCGGAGCAGCTCTCGGCGCGCCTGCGCGACGTCTTTACGATGGTTCCCGAACAGGTCGCGCGGCGGCGGCGTGCTCAATTCCCAGAGCAGATCGCCGTTCCCCGCGATCGCCACGACCCAGCTCTGCTGCCGATGTAGGGCATAAGCGAGGATAAACGGCGAGACCCAGCGCACGAGACGCCCGCCACCCAAGGCGCCGAACATCACGGGAGTCAAGAGGCCCAGGGCGGCGACGAGGTAACGGTGGTTTCGGTAGGGCGCGACCCCCAACGCCGTGAGCCCACAGACGAGCGTCAGCAGGCAGAGCATTCCCAAGCGAGAGCGTCCGGGAACGAGACTTCCCAAGACACCGAGCAACAGCAGGATCGACTGGGGTGTGTCGAGAAAGCGTGTCAACAGCACGGCAGGGTAGTAGAGCCAACCTTCGCTCAAGCTCGGGAGATCTCCCTGATACTGCTGGCTTGTATTACTCGCGAGGAAGGCGCGGAGCGTGTCGAGCTGCCAGAGGTACCATGGGGCCGCGAGGACGGCGCAGACCCCGCCTGCGATCAGGAGCCCGGTCAGCCGCCTGCCGGCATCTTCGGTATATTCCTTCCGAAACACCAGCCCGGCGAGCGTGAGCCCCAGACCGACTCCAAGGCCGGCTGGCACCGGGGGCGGACAGCGCCCCATCGCGGCTGCGCCCACGCCGACCAGCGTCGAGAGCGTCAGCAGCGCGAGCGCTCCCTGAAACAGTCGGGGGCGTGCCAGCTGGGCCACGCCGATCGTCGCGGCCAGGGCCATCACTGGGCCAAGGAAGAAGGCGAAGGTCCACTTGGTCAAAAGGCCGGCGGCGAGTGAAAGACCCAAGACAAGACACCAACCCAAGCGGCGAAACTGCCCGCTGGCCTCGAGGGCGACCACTGCGGTAACAATGCACGCGGCGAGCGGAACCTCGGCATAAAACTGGCCTCGAATCTGCCAGTATGCGGTGATCACCGGTGTGAGCGCCGCTGCGGCGAGCCCGGCGGCCGTACCCTGCGCGCGCCGTACCCCGAGGCCGGTGAAGAGGCTCAGCAGGAATACGAAGGGCCAGAGTGAGCCCACCGCGAGGCTCAGGCTGCGTGGCCCGTCCCCAAAACTCAGCGCCGCCAACGTAGGTATAAGCGGAGGATAAGGGGTCATCGCCGGCATTCCGTCGGCGAGCTTGAGCTGACCGTCAAGCACCTGTTCGGTCCAGACGGCGAGATGGAACAGGTTGGCGTCGTCGTCGCGCGGGGTGTTCGCGCCATGGTGGGCCGACCAGAGCGTGTGCCAGCCGGTGCCGATGAGCGCGATGAGGATCAGCAGCACCGTCGGGGTCGTCCGTGAGGCGGCGACGGTGTGAAGCTTCACGCCGCCTCACCGGAGGTCAGGCGACGGAAGACTTCTTCGAGAGAGGACTTTTCGCGAGTGAGCTCTTGGAGCACCAGGCCCTGGGCTACCGCGTAGGCGAAAAGGTCGGGTCGTACGTCCCGGTCGGCGAGCACCTCAAAGGTCGCGTCCGCGTCGGCCTGTCGGGTCACGCGGGTCACGCCCGCCAGGGCGCGCAGGCCGGATGCGATCGCCTCCGCTGAGAGACGCACCGTGCCGGAAAGGAAGGCGACCCTCACCAGCATTCCGCCTTCCTGCTGGGTTCTCACCTGCTCCGTGGGCGCGTCCGCGACGATCTGGCCGCGGTGCACGATGATCACGCGGTCGCAGGTGGCCTGCACCTCTTGGAGGATGTGGGTAGAGAGGATGACCGTGCGGGACTTGCCGATCCGGCGGATGAGATTCCGAATCGCGAGGATCTGATTGGGATCCAGGCCCGAGGTAGGCTCGTCCAGGATGAGGATCGGCGGCTGGTGGAGCAGGGCCTGGGCAAGGCCGACCCGCTGCCGGTAACCTTTGGACAGGGTGCCGACGGTCTGCTTCAGGCGGTCCTGGATATCGCACTCCTCTGCGACACGGTCGATAGCCCGAACGCGCTCCGCCGCGGCAAGATCCCGCGCCCGACCCACAAAATCAAGATAGTCGACCACGCGCATCTCGCCGTAGATAGGCGCGCTCTCCGGCAGGTAGCCGAGCCGGCGTCGCACCTCCAAGGACTCGCCGACGACGTCGAAGCCCAGGACCCGCGCCTCACCACCCGACGGGGCGACAAAGCCGGTGAGGATCTTCATGGTCGTGGACTTACCCGCCCCATTTGGGCCCAGAAAGCCCACAATTTCTCCAGGATCGATACGGAAGCTCACCCCGCGGAGCGCTTGCAGGCCCCCGTACTGCTTCTGCAGGTCCTGGACCCAGATCGCCGCCGGCCGGCCAGAAACTCCTTGATCCACGATATTCCCTCGGGAGCGCCCTATCCTGGCGGGGGCGACGCGCCGACCCCGGCTGGACAGCGGGCGCAGGGCTGAGTTACGGGCCCCTCTTCGGGGCGCTCGACGGCGTGTTCCAGCAATCTGTGTTGGATCCCCAGCATTATCCGTTTGACGTCGAGATCGACGCGCTCATCGCACGAGACGGCGGCACCCCGCCCGAAGGAGGGACGTGAAGCGAATGCACCTCGTGGAGCTCGAGGACCTGGCTTGGTTCCCGGCGATCCTGCGTGACGGTGGCACCACCTACCTGGAGCTTGCGCTTCGACTGTCGGGCCACGGGGCGATGCGCGCGCCGCGCGTGGCCCAGGCGCTCACCGACACCGGCGAGCGGCACGTGGTGGACCTGTGCTCCGGCGGGGGTGGTCCCGCGGCGATCGTGGCGGCAGAGCTCCATAAACAGGGCATGCCCGTGACGGTCCGGCTCTCCGACCTCTACCCCAACCTGCCCGCGCTCCAGCGCCAGGCTGCGGAGAGCGGCGGCGCGTTGAGCGTTGAGCCGCGGCCGGTGGACGCCACTGCAGTGCCCGCTGACGTGAAGGGATTTCGTACCATCTTCAACGCCTTTCACCACTTTCCGCCGGAGCTGGCCCGTCGGGTGCTCCAGAACGCGGTGGACGCCCGGCAGCCGATCGGCGTGTTCGAGGTGGTGAGTCGGGAGCCCCTGATGCTCCTGGGAATGTTGACCGCGCCGATCGGCGTGATGCTCACACTGCCACTCTGGCGCCCGTTCCGTTGGGCGTGGATCTTCTGGACGTGGATCATTCCGGTCATGCCGGCCTTTGTTCTGTGGGATGGGCTGGTGTCGTGGTTACGGATCTACTCGGAGGACGAGCTCCGAGAGCTGGTCTCAGGCATCGACGCTCCGAACTGGATCTGGGAGATCGGCAAGACCAAACTGGGGGATGCGCCGGCTTATGCGACGTGGCTCGTGGGGCGCCCGGTCGCAGCCGCGGGCGTCGCGACCTGAGCCCCGTCCGCCAGCAGGAGACCGCAGCGGGCGGCAGGACCGCGGCCCAACCGCACCCGGGCCCCCGCTGCGGCGGGTCAGAACGAGACCTGCGCCCCGATCCCCACCATTCCGCGCCCCGGCACGACCGTGATGCCGTCCTCGAGCCCTTCCACGAAGGGCACCGCAGGGACCTCGAGCCCGTACCGGAACTCGCCATACTCGCCGAAATACGCCTGTACATAGGCGTTCAGCGCCAACCACGTGAGCACGGTCTGGCGCACGTCCAGGCGCGCGGCGGCGGTCCTGTCGGAGAGGTTCGTGAGCACGCTGGCGGTGAAGGAGGTGTCGTCCAGCTGCCCGGGAGCGCTCAGGAGCGCGTAGGCGCTGCCGTAGTGACGTCCCAGGTAGAACGGTTGGAAAGCGTCGTTGGCGAGGTTCTCCGGCGTGAGCTCGACGCCAGAGGTCAGCGCGTCGAAGTTGAGCTGCAGCGCCGGGTAGATCGCCGGGTCGTCGTAGCCCATGCCGTTATAGAAATACTCAGCTCCAAGGTAAAGAATGTCCTCGGAGTTGTAGCGGATGCCGATCTCCGCGCCGGCGACCACATGGGGGATCCAGTCGTCCTCCTGCGAGCGGCTCTTGGGAAAGGTGAAGGTCTCGAAGTTGAGCTCGCCCGAGTACCTCGGGGTGGTGACACCGTGACGAAGCGCGCCTTCAACATGTACATCGATGAGCCAGAACCCCGTGGAGAGATCGGCGCCCAGCCCCAGGGGTTGGTCCTTCTGCACCTTGCCGGAGAGCGCGAGCTCAGTGTTGCCCACCAGGATCTCGGCTCGGGCCGCGCCGCCGGTGTGACCCAGGTCGACCGCGTCGCTGAAGGTGGCGACCGTGTACAGATTGACGACATCCAGCGGCAGGTGCAGCTTCAGGAGCGGCACTCCGGTACGTTCGTCAAAGGTCGAGAGCGGATTGTACGTGTCGGGGTTGAGGAAATCCGAGGGATTCCAGAAGCGCCCCGTGCCCCACTTGATCCGTTGTTGTCCTGCGGTCACGAACACCCTTCGACCAAGATCTCCCTTGATCCAGAGCTGGTCGAGGGTCACCCGGCTCCGCTCCACGGGTGTGCCGAAGAAGTCAGTCTCCCCGTCGGTCACGGTGTAGTCGTGGGTCAGTCGGGCCTGGGTGTATGCGCGGACGCGGTCATTGGGTCGGGCGTCGAGGAACACGTCCAGCAGATTCGGTGCGGATAAGCTGGCCTCTTGTACGGGCGCATCGTCCATCGCGTACGCCGACAGGCGCAGGTAGAGTTGGCCGCCGATGGTGAGCACCGAGTCGTTGGCCCCGAGGCGTGCGGCCATGTCGGCCTCGCTCGTCCGGGTGATGTCCACCTCGCCCAGAAAGGGACTGGCCTCGGCGGGGCCGGCGGCGGGGCTCGGCTCCGGTCCAGCGCCGAACATGTCGGCTTCGCGGTCGTCAGGCGTCCCGAACACGTCGGCTTCGCGTGGGTCAACCGGGGCCGCGTCGGTTGGGGGAGCCGGTGGCGTAGCGGGCGGATCCGCCGGCGGTGTGGCGGGAGGGCTCGCCGGAGCGTCCGCGGGAGGGCTCTCGGTGGGGGCCGTTGCTTCGTCACCCGGCGCGGCGAGTGCCGCTCCCAGCGCCGAAAGGAGCAGGATCATCGACTCTTGCTCTCGAGCCACGCCTTGGTGAAGATCGCGTCGTCGAGGCTCGCGAGGTCGACGCTCTGGATCACCACCGTGGTCTGATTCCCCTTTTCCACCTCGTCGTAGATCCGGATCTCCTTGGCAAAGTACACGTCGGCCTCCTTGCTGGCGCTATACAGTTTCTGCCACTCTGGATAGTAGGTCGTGCGCATCAGTTTGCTCGACGCCGAGAAGTCCTGACGTTTGAGGACGTTTCCCGTAGCCTTGTCGAGCCAGAGCTCCACAAAGGGCCACGCGACGTCCGCGGTGGCCGTCGCGGTGAGCTTGAGGTGGTGTACGGCGTACTTGCCGAGAGTCTCTTCACCGACGTAGGTGGGCACGTACTCCTGCGCCAGGTTGGACTGGTCGAAGTCGGAGCGTTGGGAGTCGGTTCCGCCGATACGTTCACGCTCGGTGCGGCGCTCCCACTTACCGACAGTCGGGTCGTAGACGAACAGGTTGTTGTCCACCCGGAGGTAGCCCTTGCCGGCTTCGGTCTGGGGCTTGAGGAACATGATCACGAGCTTGTCGAGCTCGTCGCGCCGGTAGACCACCGCCTGGTAGACGAGGTCAGATTTATCGCGTTCCTTCCTCTCGATGTATACGAGCGACTTGTAGTCGCCGCTGTTCGTGGTGCGGTCGTCGATGGTCTTGAGCATCGTGACCATCTCCGCGCTGGCCGGCGCGGCGAGCGCCGTCGAGGGAAGGAAGAACGCGAGGGCCAGGCCGGCCATAAAGCTACGACGGAACATCGTTACTCCGTGGTGGAAATCGCGGCTACCGGCCGGAGGAGGGCGGCGTGAATCGCCGGCCACAAGGCCGAGCCCGCGGTAAAGGTGGTGAGGAGGCCGACAGAGAAAAGCAGAGGTTCGGGGTGGATGACAAGGTTGAGCGTCTCGGCGAGGAGGATCGCGCGGACGGCGGAGTAGGGGATCACGAAGTTGGCGGCGTCGACCGCCAGAGCCACCCCGGCGCCGAGTGCGGCGCCCGCGGACGACGCGAAGAAGCCAAGCATCAACGCCTCCAACATGAACATCACCAGCACACGGCTGCGGGTCATTCCGATCGCCCGCATCGTGCCGATCTCGCGCGTACGCTCGCGGACCGAGGCCCACATCACGTTCATGATGCCGATCGCGATGATCACCACGAGGATCGACACAAGCATCACCGTGAGGAAGTTGAACGCGGTGAGGACCCACGTGAGGAAGGAGACCTCGTCCTTCCACGTGGTGAGATCGAGCTTCTGACCGACCCAATCTTCACCCGTCACCACCTCGAATTTGAAGAAGAAGGGCTGTGGCTGGTACTCCATCAGCGTGTAGCCCTTCTGGACGAACACCTCACGCAGGTGGTTCATGACCGCGGGCGCCTCGTCGATGTCCTTGAGGTAGACCCAGATGGCGCCGGTGGTGTCAGAATCAAGCTGGTAGAGCGCGAGCAACGTCTCCTTGGGAACGAATATCGACCAGCTCGACAGCATCCCGAGATCCTGGGCCACCGCGATCACCGTGAGGTCCACCGTGCTGGTGCGACCGGAGCTGGTCTCGGTGCGTACGGTGAACTTGTCGCCGACTCCGATCCCGAGGCGTTCGGCCTGCGCGGCGAAGAGGATCGCGGTCTCCGGCTCGGAGATCCGGTTCACATCGCCGATGACCTCGTCCCGGCCGCCCTCTTTGTAGTCGCTCTCTTTGGCGAGGCGGAGCTCGCGGAGCAAGCGGGTCTCCTGCGTTGCGTCGATCCCGGACAGCGCGGCCTGTACGCTCGCGGTCTCGCTCACCAGCTTGGACCAGCCGCGCGCGCGGTCGGTCACGAAGTCGAGCCCGGGCGTGTTCTCTTCGACGATCTTGCGGATCTCAGCATAGTTCGTGACGATCGGCGCGCCTTCGGTGGTGGTGGCCTTGTAGAAGCCCGCTACATTGACGTGCCCCGCGGACACCACCGTGGCGCTTCGGATGAGGTTGTCATTGATGCCGTCCGTCAGCGCCAACAACATCACCAAGAGAAGCGTGACCAGGCCGATCGCCAAGGAGAGGAGCCCAGTACGGCGCCGCGCCTGGACCAGGTTGCGGAAAGCGATAGAGAGGAGCATCCACATAGCTCATTCCTTCCCGGACAATGCGACGCGCGGAGACACGCGGGCCGCGAGGAGCGCGGGGTAGAAGGTGGCGATCAGGCTGACTAATACGATGATGCCGAGCCCTAATCCGACGTTCGACAACCCCCAGGTGGGATAGAGCCGCGGCCCCGAGAAGATGAGCACCATGATATCGGCGCCAGTCGCCGGTAATCCGACGCGATTCAGATACTCGATGAGCCCGACGCCCGCAGCGGCGCCCGCCCCGCCCGCGACGATTCCGAGCGCCAGCGTCTCCAACAGAAACATGCCCATCACAAAACTGCGCTGAGCACCGATCGCGCGCATCGTGCCGATTTCACCAATACGATCCATGGTTGCCATCACCATGGTGTTGTTGATGATGACCAAAGCTACCAGGAAGATGATCGACACGGCGACGTAGAGCACGATCCGCACGACCACCATGAGCTGGCCCAGCATGCCGGCGGCGCTCACCCAGTCCACCGCCTGGATACCCAGCTTGTCCGCCTGCCCCTCGATGAGCGTCTTGACCGCGGGCATCGTCGTGGGGTCGTCGAGCACGACCGCGGCGTTGAGCGCGAGACCGCTTCGCATCTCCTCGGCGTTGTAGGTGCGTTCATCCAACACGGGGCCGTCGGCGTACCGCGCGATCTCCACGCCCGCGAACTCGTCAAATCCGGTCGCCACCGCCTCGGTCACCGGCGCCTCCGCGGCGCCTCCGCCAAAAAGCGCGTCCTCCGCGCTCTCTCGGGAGACCTCTTTGACGCCGACCGAGGTGCGGATGTCTGCGAGCTCGGCGCGTTGGGCGTCGGTCATCTTGCCGTAGAGCTCGCGGAAGGTCACGAGATCCGTGAGGTTGATCGCCGTCCCGATGTCGGCCTTTTCCAAGCCGGTGAACTCGTAAGTGCCATATACCCGGACGTTCACCGACTTCAGGTAGCCGCTCTGGGTGAAGCCGCGGAGCGTGATCACGTCTCCCACCGTGAGATCGTGGAGGCGGATATGGGGCCCAATCTCCTTGTAGAACCAGTCATATCGCTCGTCGAAGCTCTGGTCGTCCAGGGCGAGGAAGCTCTGGAGGAGCTTGCCGAGGTCGGCCTCCTGGGAGCCCAGGTAGCGCTGGAGGCGGGTCGTGAGCTCGCGGGCGGGCCCAGGATCAAGCTGGAAGAGAAGGCGCTGGTACTGCCTCGCGTTCCGCGCAACCTGGTCGGCGAGCAGGTTGTCGGTCGCGATGAGGCGACCTTCTTCGTCCCGCGCTTTCTTGATCGCGTCGAACTCCCGCGCCACCTTGTTCTTCAGCAGTTTTTCGTAGGTGCGGTGGGAGATGAGCACGCCACGTTTCCCCTGGGGGATGGCGGTTCCTTCGACGATCCGCGCCCGGTCGAACACCTCCATGAACTGTCCGAGATCGGTACCGGCGAGGCGGAGGTAGTACATCCGTCCGTCGGTAGCGAGCGGCGCCAGCCGGGTGTCGAGGAAGGCGAGGAGACCGTCCGGATCGGTGTCGAGCCGGGCCCAGAAGGCCTCGCTGAGCACATCCTCCAGCGCCGCGGCCTCCTCGGCCGCCTTCGCCTTGTCCGAGGTGATCGCCTGCCGATAACCCAGCTCTTCTTTGATGTTCGCGGCGACACCCAGGATCTGCGCCTTGGTCTGCGCGAGCCCTTCTCGATCCCCGGAACGATGCGCTGTGCGGAGCCGGTCGAGCATCAGGTCGAGCTCATTACCCGACATCACCATGGCGTTGACCACGCCCATCGGTACCACGGCCTTCACTCCTTCGATCGCCGTGAGCTCCTTCTCCACCTTGGCGAACTCGGGCATCTCGCCGAGGTCAGTAGAGCCCATGCTCATCCCGCCGAATAAAGCAAGGTCATCCCTGGCGTTTTTATCATATACCTGGATCTGTCCGGTGAGGCTGCCGGTGATGCTCCGCTCCATGGACGCCGACACGCTGTCGAGCAGCGACGTGCCCGCCACCAACAACAAGGTTCCGAAGAAGAGAATGCTCCCGACGATGCCGCTCTTGACGCGGTGGGCCCAGAGGCTCCGAAAGGCCACCAGGAGCAGGAGGCGGAGTTGGGCGATCATCGTTGGACCTGCTCGTCGCTGGCGATCCGGCCGTCAGCTACCTGGATGAGCCGCTCGGCGCGGTCCATGATTCGGTGGTCGTGGGTAGAAAAGAGGAAGGTGGTCTTCTCGTTCCGGTTGAGCTCGTGCATCAGGTCGATGATCTGGGTCCCGGTGGCCGAGTCCAGATTGGCGGTGGGCTCGTCCGCGAGCACCAGCTTAGGTCGGGTCACCAATGCGCGCGCGATCGCCACCCGCTGACGTTGGCCGCCAGAGAGCTCGTTGGGCCGGTGTTTTGCAAACTGTGCGAGGCCCACCTTGGCGAGCAGGGTGTTGACCCGCTCCTGCCGCTCGCTGGAGCTGAGCCCGCCCGCGAGCAGCAGCGGGAACTCGACGTTCTGGACGACCGTCAACACATTAATTAGGTTGAAGTTCTGAAAGATGAACCCTATGGTGTCCAGCCGCAGCCGGGTGAGCCGCCGGTCGCTGAGCGCCGCAGTGTTGTGGCCGCGAACGCTCACCACCCCCTCGGACGCCGTGTCGATACAGCCGATCAGGTTGCGCAGCGCGGTCTTGCCCGAGCCAGAGGGGCCGGCGATCGCGGTGAATTCACCCTCACGGATGACGAAGCTCACCCCCGAAACGGCGGTGACCACCGTCGAGCCGAGGGCATAGTTCTTGGTGACGTTCTCGAGTGAGATGATGGGCGTGGTCAACGGGGGCCTCCTGGCCGGCAACGGGCGCGGGCGCTCTGGCGGAAGATTTCGGTGAGTCGGGTGAGCAGGCTCGCCAGCTCGGGGCGGGACACGGGGTCCATCTGGGCGAGCATGTTGCGGAAGTCGTCGATGCGGGAATGATCGAGCCGGGACAGCAGCTCCTCACCCGCCGGCGCGAGGACGAGCCTCTTTTGACGCCGATCATCGGGGTCCTCGGAGCGGTCGAGCATCTGCCGTTCCACCAGCCGGTCCACGAGGTGGCTCACCGCGCTGGGGGACAGGCGCAGCACATCGCCAAGCAGAGAGAGCGGCACTGGACCGGCATTCCGGGTGACGTGGAGCGCGACCATCTGCGGCAGCGTGAGGCCGGACTCGTGCATGAGCGCGAGCGTGTCCCCAGCGGACATCTGATGGAGGAGCTGCATGAAGGTCTCGATCAGCCTCGCCAGCTCGATCTCATCGATGCCGGGCTCAACGACCTGCGCTTCTTCGAGGTGCGGCGGTGGGGTCATGACGCGTCTCGCGGGGGCGGCGGCAAGGAGCCTGGGTTCAACGAGGGCAGGACCCAAATCGGCCTGAGTATCGAATCTTTCGATACGCCGAACTATTCGCCGCACAGGAGAGTGTCAAGGGTGAGAGCGAGTCGAGCGCCCTATTGCTGGTACCCCAACTGTTTGAGGCGGTCGTCGTTGACCCCCGCCTCGCCGCCAAGCCAGGTGAGGCCGAGCACGAGCTGGTCCCAGCTCGCCACCCGCGGAAGCTCAGGGAAGATCACCGCTTTTTCCGGCATGTCGTCGGCGGCGGGCAGGCCCATCGCGGCAAGTACGGTGGGCGCGACCTGAAGCAGCTCAACCGTAGGCAGCTCCTCTCCCGGCGTGACACCGGGGCCCGCGGCGTAAAAGATGCCGGCGGCGTGGTGGGTGCCGGTGAAGCTGTCCGAGAGGGTCACCCAGTCGCGCATCGGCTCGCCGCCGACGGTGCTCCGCTCCAACACCTCGGCGTTGATCATCTCGATCGCGAGGTTGAGCCCGATCGTGAGTTGATTCTCGGGGTGGGCGTCCTGGACGAATACCGGTGCCCCGTCCTGATCTCGGAGCTCGGAGATCCAGGTCTCACCCTTTACGCGCTGATCGTGCGTCTGGAAGGCGACGGTGAGGCGCCGGCCCACGCGGGTCACGTCCACCGGGCCCACCGTTTCGCCCAGGCGGAGGCGGAGCCGCTCGGTGGTCGGCGCATAGTTGCCATCTTTCCCCGACTGTTCCATCGCCTGGAAACCGTGGTCACTCACAACGATCAGCCTGGCCTGGGGCCCGAGATGGCTGCGGAGCTCGGCGAGGATCTGATCGGCCTGACGGTAAGCGACCCGCACCTCGTCGCCGCCCGCGAGGTGCCGGTCCCAGTAACGATGGGCGAGGCCGTCGGTCGCGTAGTAGTTGAAGGTCGCGAGGCGGGGTCGAAGCGTGTAGAGCTGGGCGACGAACACGTCCCGGTCGATGTTTCCGCGGATGATCTGTTGGCGGATGCTCGCGCGCACCAGATCCTGAGGCAGGAGCTTCTCCTCGAGCACCCACAGCGCGGCGTCGAGCAGCGTCGAGAGCCGCCCGCCCGAGCCGATCAGCGCCCATCCCAGCTCGACGTTGCTTCGGGTCGCGGCCGTCTGTTTACGCCGAATCCGGCGAGCAAGCTCAATCTCCTTCACCACCCCCAACGACTCCGGCCAGGTCTCGGTGGACGGCGCCAGCCAGGACGGCACCCAGAAGCCCTGTACCTGGCGCGGCGGGTAGTCTACCAGCCACTTATAAAGTCCAATCCTCCACTCATGCTCCTCCGCGACGTCCCAGAAACGGGCGACCTTGCAGTCGCTCGCCTGTACCCGGAAGCCGCGGATCCCGTGGTCGTCGGCTTTGCGGCCTGACGCGATACTCGTCCACAGGGGCGGGGAGAACATCGGTTCGATGGAGCGTAGGACGGCGCGGGTGCCGTCGGCGCGGAGCTGGGTGAACGCGGGCAGCTCTTCAGCATAGGTATCGATGACGTCGAAGGTGCCGCCGTCAACGCCGTAGACCAGCACATCGACGCTGGATGGGCCGGAGGGCCGGTGGAGCGCGCCGGCGAGCCAAACGGCGGCGACGAGGAGCGTCGTAAGCGCAAGCCCTCGGGCGCGCCGGAGCAGTAGGCCCGTGAGCGCGAGATACGCGAGAGAAAACCAGGGTAGATCATTGAAGAACGGGTTGTGCAACCCATCGACGACCGCCACCCCGAGCCCGCCGGCCACCGTCAGCAGCGTCAAGCCCATGCCGATGCGCCGCAGCGCGCTCATACGCTCTCCAGCAGTGCGCCAGGTCGGAACTGATCCCAAAAAAGCCAGTCGCCTGGGTGTTTTTTGAGGACGGCATCCAGGTAGGCGGCAGTCTCGTCTGCGCCTGCCTCCAGCGCCTCCTCCAGTGGAAGCTCACGGCGTACCGGGAGTTCAGGGCCGATGACGCTCCGCCAACGCCGGCCATCGCGCACCGTGTGGAGAGGGTGGAGGCGGGCCTTTGTACGATGCGCCAGGTAGAACGCGGCGACGGGCAGCTTCATGGCCCGCCCGAGCACCGTCCGCACGTAGCGACGTCCCAGCTCCCGCCCGCCACCGGTGCCATCGCAGGCGGTGAGCACCACTTCACCCTTGCCGAGCGCCCGAAGCAGGCCGCGAAGAAAAGCTTTTCCGTCATGCAGGGTGACGGGCATCCGCTGCTCGAGCCGGGCCCGCTCGCTCGCCGCCCACTGGCCGGCCGGGCTCTTCTCGACCTCGGTCACGCCGCCGCCAACCTGGTGCATCGGGTAGCCGAGCACGCCGAGCACACAGAGAGGGAGCTGCGCCGGGCCCATGTGCGGATGCATGAGCACCAGCCCCTCGCCGCTCCGAACCGCCGCCTCCACGGCCTCCAGCCCCTCGATCTCGAGGTAACTTCGCCAGTTGTCTCGGTTGATGCGCCCGAACGCAAAGCTGGCGTACTGATTGGCGAAGTGGGCGCCGAAGCTCTGGTGGACCACCGCGTCGAGGTCGGGGTGGCCCGGGAGGACGTCCGCCAGCACCTCCCGCACTTCTCGGTGTTTCCCCTTGGCAAGATGGCCTACCGCCCAGCCCAGTCGCCAGTTGGCGCGATATTCCAGGCCAGCCGGGGCCCGCTCCCACAGCTCGCGCCATGGCCCCCACACCGCCCGCCGGTAGAGGTCCTTGAGCGGCGACTCACCGAAGACCATGACGCCTCCTATACGGCAGGTTTCCGGGTGTCACTGCGAGCCGTCCAGGTATCCCAGGGCTTCAAGGCGCTGTTTGTCGGCCTCCGAGAGCTCTGCTTCCATCGAGCGGTTGGTGGCGTCGCCCTCGAACATCGCCGTTGCGTCTTTACGTAGCGGCTCCAGCGACTCAGCTCCGTCGAGGGTCGAGCCGATCTCCTGGAGTCGGTCGGTGATGCCGAGCGTGTCGGTCTCCAGCAAAAAGAGCTGCTCAGACCCGCCCCGTTCCCTGCGCGTATACCGAAGCTCAGACGTCCGTAGAGAGGCCATCCGGAAGGTCGGGCGCGTCGCTTCACCCTTCTGCCGAGCCTCCTGGTTTGCCGCCCGATCGAAACACATCGAACGCCCGATCTTCCGAAGGCCCAGGTCTCCCGTGTCGATCGCGGCGCGCGCCGAGCGCCCCGTCATCTTCGGCGGCACGGGCACCCCGATGAGGTCGAGCAGCGTCGGGGTCACGTCGGTTCCTTCAAAAACCGATGTTACGACCGTATTTTCGCGGATCTTGCCGGGCCAGTGGATCGCCGCCGGCACGTGTACGCTGGTCTCATAGACGTCGTCGCCGTGGTTGAACCACACCCCGTGCTCGCCCAGGGATTCACCGTGGTCGCCGATCACGAGCGTCAACGTGTTGGCCGGCACGCCCGCGAGGAGTCGGCCGAGCTGAGCGTCGGTGTAGCTGATCTCGCCGTCGTACTGCGCCAGGATGTAGGTGACGTCGGTGATGCCGGCGATGCTCTTCTTCAGGTAGGCGGCCACCCCGGTCACGTTCTCCATGGAGCGGTGGGCGGGATCAGTGGGATCTCCTTGATAATAGCGCGTGTCGTACGGCGGGGGAGGCGCGTAGGGCCCGTGAGGGTCGAACAGGTGGACCCACAAGAACCAGGGCCCTTCCGTGCTCTCCAGCCACTCCAGCGCGCCGTCTACCGTGTCCCCTCCTCGCCGTTCAAGGACCTCGTCGGGATCGGCGTGCCTGCGTAACATCGCGTAGATCGCCGGCCCGAGCAGGCGGCTCTGGCCGGGCAGTATTGAAAAATCGTCGTCGTAGGTCTCAAATCCGCGAGAGAATCCGAGTTTGCCCTCCAACACGTAGGCGCTCACAAAAGCGCCCGTCCGGTAGCCGTGATCGTGGAGAAGCTCAGCGATCAAGGACTGGTTTTCGGGGATGGGAATCCCATTGAGGAGCACGCCGTGGTCCCACGGGCCTTGCCCGGACATCATGCTGGTGTGGCTCGGACCGGTCACGGGCGCCACCGCTGTGGCGGCGGCAAATCGGGCTCCGCCGCGCGCGAGCTGGTCAAAGTGCCGGGTGTCCACCGTGGCGTTTCCGTAGGCGCCGAAGCGGTCGGCCCGGGCGGTGTCCAAGGTGACCAGGAGCACATTCGGCGCTCCCGCCGGGAGAGACTGCTGCGGCGCGGGCGGCGGCTTCCAGGCGGCCGTGACCAGGCCGAAAAGGCCGAGGATAGGGGCGACAACCGCGACGGCCGGAGCGCCGCGCGACG
>CANKTH010000051.1 GCA_947486185.1 Deltaproteobacteria bacterium | reverse complement strand
TGTCCGATACGGCACTGTCGAGAATCTCGAACAAATCGGCCTGATAACTAAGGATTCCTGCGGCCTCGTCGCCCGCGGTGTTCAATGCGATCTCCATCTCCGACAGCGTCACCGACGTGCCGGAATGGACGACCGCCCCGCCTCCGTGGACCGTAGCTTCGTTGAGCATCAGCAGCGACGTCTCCCAGAGCACCTCGCTCTCCGCGAAGAACGCGCCGCCCCCGCTACACACGGCGCGGTTGGTCATGACACTGAGCCCGCTCAGCTCCGCGTAGCTGTCGTCCAGGAACAGGCCCCCGCCCCCCACGGCGTTGGACTTCGACGAAGTGCAAGCCGTCAAGGCCGCGTTCCCCACCAGGGAGACCCCGCTCATGCTCACGGTACCCGACCCGATGTAGAGGCCGCCACCGCTGGTCTCCGCTTCGTTGAAAGAGAAGCTTGTATCTACGGCACCAAGTGTCGCGTCGGTGGCGAAGAGCCCCCCGCCGCGCGCGCCGGCGGTGTTGGCGGTGAAGCCGCTGGAGCCGGTGATGTCGAGGCTGGCGCTGTCTGAGAGGTGGATCCCGCCGCCGTCTAGCGCGGCTACGTTGAAAGAGTGCAGCGTGTCCACGAGTGCGCCGTCGACGCCGATCGCGCAGATTCCACCTCCCTGCTCGGCCGCGTTCCCTTCCAGGGTTGAGAGTTCGATCTCCAACACGCTGTCGCGCGCGCCGATGGCGCCGCCGTCCCCTCCGGCGACGTTGTAGCTGAGATACGCTTCAACCAGGGTAAGATCGGCGTCCTCCACCGCAATGGCGCCCCCGTCCCCGGCCGACTGGTTTGCGTAGCCGCTGCTGTCATCCAACCTTAGCACCGCGTTCTCTGCGTATATGGCGCCGCCTCGCCCCTCTGCGCGGTTGTGGTCGAACGTGCAGTCGAGCCCCATGAGATCGGCGCCCGCCGACAGATGGAGGGCGCCCCCGTCTCGCGCGGCGACGTTGGCGTCCGCGATGACCTCGGTCCAGCTCACGAAGCTGTCCGTGACATAGGCCGCGCCTCCGTCGTCGGCCCCATTGTCGGACAGCGTCACGTCGTTGAGGCTCAGCACCGCATCCTCGGCGTAGATCCCTCCACCGAGCGTGGCGACGTTCTCGAGCACCACGACGTCGAACATGCTGACTGTGCTGTCCTCGACATAGAGTCCACCTCCCGCATCGGCGTACCCATTCGTTAGGGTCAAGCCGGAGATCGTGGCTGTGACCGCGCTCGCGCCCGTCTCGACCCGGACCACCGAGCCAACGCCGCCCCCGTTGAGCTCAGTCGCAGCCGAGCCCGCGGGGCCCGACACCACCACATCGGACTCCACCACGAGGTTGACATACCAGACGCCAGCGCAGATGGACAGAATTCCTGGTGTTTCAACTGCGTAGTCTACCGGCGAGGTGCCGGTCCCGGTGAGGAGCTCAGGCACGTCGGTCCGGAGCCCGCTGGTGTCCTCGAAGGACACGAGCCCGCTGTCGTCGAGTACGCCGTCGCAGTCGGTGTCCTTGGCGTCGCAGAGCTCCGTCGCGCCTGGGTTCACGTTGAGGTCGGTGTCGTCGCAGTCGGAGCTGTCCGTGGCAGAGTCGGCCGCGGCACACGCGAAGGTCGCGACCGCGGTGGCGTCGCCGTAGCCGTCGGTGTCCCGATCCACGTACCAGGCCGAGTAGGTGCTCGTGTCCACCGCGGGGTCGGCGTCATCGGTCAATCCGTCGCAGTTGTTGTCGATGTGGTCGCACAACTCGGTCGCGGCTGGCGAGCGGCTCGGGTCGTCATCGTCGCAATCCCCGCCCGCGTTCACGGTCCCGGTCGGGCCGAAACACCCGACATTGGCCGTAGATTCATCACCGTAGCCGTCCGCGTCGGCGTCAGTGTACCAGCTGGTCGGGTCCACAGCGTCGGCCTCGTCCGCCGCCCCGTCACAGTCGTTGTCTACGCTGTCGCACCTCTCGGTGGCCCCAGGATAGGAGCGCGGGTCCCCATCCTGACAGTCGTCGCCTCGGTCGCTGTAGCCGACCGGCGCATTACAAGCCTCCAAGTAGGTACCCGAGCCGAAGTTGTCGCCGTCCGCGTCGGGATAGTAGAGTTGGGAGTCGACCGCGTCGCCGTCCACGTCTCCGTCACAGTTGTTGTCGGCACCGTCGCAGAGCTCCGGCGCGCCCGGGGAGACCGTGTCGTTGAGGTCATCACAATCGTCGGCATTGGACGAGTAACCGAGCCCGGCATCACAGCGTGTCACCGCCTGGCCGGCCCCGTAGCCGTCCCGGTCGCCGTCCGTATAGGCGGCCTCCCCGAGCCCCTCATCTGCGGCACCGTCGCAGTTGTTGTCTGCGGCGTCGCAGGTCTCTTCGGCGCCGGGGTGTACCTGCACGTCGTTGTCGTCACAGTCGTCGGGCGAGGAGGCCAGTCCGGTCGGGGTGTCACACGCAAGCGTCACCACGACGCCGGCGCCGACACCATCGCTGTCGGCGTCGGTATAGAAGGGCCGAGCGGCGCCGGCCTTCGGATCGTTGTCGTCACAGTCTTCGGCGGATGGAACCCCGTCACCGTCCGCGTCCATGCCGACCGAGGTATCATCCGTGCCCTTCCCACTGGCACCGACACAAGCGCCCAGGGCCAATATAGCCAACAAGCGTAGCTTCACCGTATTCCTCCGATGTGCTGAACCCACAATAACGCTGGGAGCGTCTACCGCCCGCGCGAAGTGCGCCGGCGAGCGCGGCCTCAGGGGGTGGGCTGGGGCGGGAGGCGTGGCAAGAGGGCCTCATCGTACACGGCGACCAGCCGAACATGCCGGAACTGCGAGCCCGAGATCCCGTCCGGGACCACCCGGTCGCCGACCCCGTAGCGGCTGATCCACCGGTAGGGAGTGTTGACGAGCTGGTGCCCGATCAGGCTACGCGGGGCCTCCGCTCGGCGGGCCGAAAGTTTGTCGTTCCATTCGTCCTTGTTCCAGTCTGAGGCGCTGCCCACTGCCACAAACAGCACCTCGCGGCCCCTGGCCTCGAAGCTGACCCGATCAAGGAAAAAGCGCAGTCTTTCACGCTCGCCCCACGGCAGGGTGGCGCTGCCCCAGGCGTAGAACAGGGTGATCTCCCCGCTCCCGCTCTGCCGGGCGGCACGCACGAGCTCATCGAGCGCCGCGTTGGTGAGCGCCTGCCCCTCCAGCAGCTTGTCCAGCCGCGCGTTTGCCGCGTCTACCCCGCGCTCGATCCGGGCGGCCCGGTGCGTGGAGGGCCCGCACGCCAGGCCCAGCATAAGCGTGAGGACGAAGGCGCAAAAGTACCCCACTCGTCGGTAGCCGCGATTCGGCCGGCGCTCCTCAAGCATCTGCGCGGACCACTACAACACGGTCAGGGAGAGCGAGGAGCTGACCGCCGGTTCGAGCGCGTCCCCATCGGTATAAAAGAGCTCCACGGCGATCGTGTGCCCGCCGGCCGCGAGGGTCAAGTCGAACTGGGTCGAGCCTGTATCGAGCACCGCGGTGCCGTCTGCGCTGACCCGGATGAAGCCCTCCGCTACCCCCTCGTTGTGTTTAGAAGGTTCGACAAGCGTAAAGTCTTCAACTACGACGGTGAACGCGACATCGGGGCCGGTGACGCTCGCGCCCGCCTCGGGCTGGAGGAACACCAAGGTGGGCACGTCGATAGCGCTCTCGTTGGCTTTGTCGGAGCACGCGAGCAGGAGCACAAGCAACACGAAGACTCCGTCCCGCAAGCTGCGCGCGGGGCGCGAGTGTAGCCGCCCGCAGCCCGGTGCGCACCACCGAGCTCACCACCCCCCGCCGAACTCGGCCCGCACGAGCGACGCCACCCCTAATGAGTGCACACCAAACCGAAGGAAAAGCTCTCCGGCGGGCGCGTTCGCCAGCCCGTCTACGCCGCAGGCGGGCGTGTTGGATCGACCGCGCCCGGGCTCTACCCCCGTGGCGCACCGGAGCGCCCAGTCCAGGCCGGGCAACGACAGCACCGTCCCGATCCGCACCGTATGCATCGGCGCGAACCGATAGCTGAAGCCAATTTCGTTCATCAGGGGGGTAGCGACCCCGAGCCCCGCGCTGTTCACAAGGGGCTTGGCGAACAGGCCCATCGACAGGTCCAACGCGGCTTTCGGTCCCCCCGCGTTCAGCGCGGCGCCGAACAGGAACACCTGCCCCGGCGCGGTGGCGCTCAAGAGCCCGCCCCAGATGCCCAGCGCGAGGTGTTCGCCGATCCTGCCGCCACCGCCGCCGCTCACCCACAAACCGGGGCCCGCGTTGCCGTAACCGGCGTGGAGGTCGAAGCTGTACGCCGAGGTGTCGATACCCGGGTCGATCGAGAAGCCGCCCCCGGTGCTGCTCCCATTGCCGGACCATGAGAGTCGCCCAGCGCCACCGAACAGGAGGTTGAGCAGCTCACACTCGGGATCGAGCGCGCCGCAGCGTTCGAGCAGGAGCGCTCCGCCCCCGGAGCCCGCGAGCTCAAAGCCTGGATCTCGCCAGGCGGACGGGAGCAGCGTGCTCCCAGTGTTGGCGAACCGGCGCTCTTCGTGGGGGTCCGCCGCCAACACCCACGCGATTAGGAGCAGCATGTACGGGGATTATCCTCTCGCCTTCCGAAGGGCTCACTGAAAGATGACGCTCGTGCTTCCGCTGTCAAGGTGCAGCCGTACGCCGAGGTCCGCCCCGGACGCCAGGATGAGGGCATACTGCCGCCGATCCAGGCGATCCCATCCCCCGCCGGTTGGCCCGGTGGTGTACTCGAATGGCACGGGCCGCGCCGGGAATTCCCAGCGCACCTCCACCGCCCCGTCCTCATCGGCGTCGGGCCCGTAGAGGGAAAAGAGGCCGGCTGAGGTGCTGAAGCTGAACCGATCCCCGTCGGTCGCCCCAAGGCTGCCAGGCATGATCAGGAAGGAGATCGCGCCGGTGTCGGACAGGTATCGCTCCGACTCTCTCGCGGTCGCCACCTGTTTTCCGGATAAGCTGCCTTCTACCTCCCATCGGAGCGTGGCGCCGTCGTAGACCACCGTCCACGACTCGGTACGCGTCACCCCGCCGCACTCGGAGCCGACGATCTGGTATCCCGTCACCTCATCAACCCAGAGCGTCGGGTTGGAGGGTTCACCCTGGTCTTCAATGGAGATGAAGTCGTCGTTGCTGTCATAGTACGGGTCGGGTCCCCGGGCCCCGAGCTCGTCTTCCACGAGGCAGCCGCTCGCGGCGTCGAGCTGGTAGACCCAACCGGCGGTGGTGCTGACCACCACCGTGGGCATACGTGGCTGGGCGCCCCAGCTGGTCTCTTCTTGGAGCCGCACCGCTCCGGTTGACGCGGCGATCCCGCTGACCGGGCCTTCTACCAATACTCCTTCGATCTGCGGGGTGATCGGGTTGGGGTCTACCCACTCGCCGGCTACCAGATCGTAGACGTCGACCCGGGCGGCGCCGACGAGCGCGACAAAGAGGTGCTCGAACGCCAGGCCGTTGAGATCGAGCCCGCTCTGCCAGGCGACGTCGATGATCGGGCCACTGGTCTCCAGCACCTCGACCGGGGTTCCGATGGGCCCCGGCACGGTGTCGAACCTCAGCGTATAAAGCTGGCTTTGGCGGCTGTCCGCGACGAACACTCTCCCGTCGGGCGTGCCCGTGACTCGGCCGGGAACAGCGCCCTCGGGCAGCGCGACGGAGCCGAGCGCGGTGGCGGTGGCCCCGTCGTACACCTGAACCGCCGTTACCGGCTCACCCACCGCTGCGTAGATCCGCGCCCCATCGGTCCAAAGTCCGCTGATCCTGCCCCCGACCGACACCTCATCCATGAGCGTGTCGGTGTGCAAGGTGACCGTGTCGCCCGCGGTCGCGGTGCCCTCGAAGGTGAGCTCGATCTCGCTCTTGTCCGAGGTATAAGGCACCCCCGTCTCGGCGCGTGCCTGCTGCACCCCCGAGCGGCTCCCTTCGGCGCGCCACCCGTCATCTTCGAGGGTGAAGGTCCAATCTTCGGTCGTGGTATAGCCGGCTCGTACGAGCACACCCTCCGCGGTGAGGCTGTCACCGCTCTGGTCCGTATCGGTGAACACCGCCACGGACGCGACCGGCTCCACCTCGACGGGCCCCGACTCGTCGACGCCGATCATGTACGGGACCCGGAGAAGTTGAAGAAAGCGGGCGTCTGCTGCCCATAGATCGATGTTCGTCTCGTCGTGATACAAGACCACGTCTGTCAACAGACGATCTCGACCGGTAGGTAGAGGTGACGCGCGTAAGAACGGCGCCTGGGGATCGTCGGTGAGCGGCCTACCTTCTTTGAGGTTGATCGGTACGATCCGCCCGTCACGCTCGCCGGCGACAAAGGCGACGGGATCGTAGAAGGGCCCCGCCAGCTCTGGCAGCACCGCCGCAGCGATCGGACCGTCGAACTGGAAGGGGATTTCTTCGTCCTCGGCGCAACCGCCGGTCACGAGGACCCCGAAGAGCCACCACCGAGGCGGGCTCACTGGTTCACCACGCGGGTCAGGACCTGACCGAAGCCGGGGCTCGTGGGATCACTGTCGAGCACCACCAGGGTTGAAGCGGCCTGGATCTCGGTGGCCTCGCCGGCGTAACAGGCGACTACCGCGAGCGTGCCGTCGGGCGTGAAGGCGATTGTGTAGGGGTTCTCGTCCATGTCGGAGAGCTCGGCGATTACCGCGCCCGCCGGGCCGAGCTCGAGGTCGACGACCGTGACGCTGTTGTCGTTGAAGTTGGTGATGAACAGGTGGCGCCCGTCCGGGTGCATGGTCACACCGCCGGGCCCCAATGAAGCTTGCGTTGGTTCACCACGATCACGCGCGGCGTCCCGGGGCAGGGGTAGCATCGAAACGGCCAGCTCGTCGACCCGCTCGAGGCTGTCGTCATCTTCAAAGCGGCTGACGTCCACCCCGAAGAGGGCCTCGGGCCCGCCGCCTACCGCCCACATCCGGTCGCGCGCGGCATCGTAGACCCCGCCTCGGAGACCATAGGAACCGGTGGAGGCGCCCACGACCCCGATCGTCGATGTGGTAGCCACAGCTCCGACCGCTTCCAACGCCAGGAAGTTGAGATCCACCAGCGTCGAGTCGGTGTCGTCACGGGTGTCGATCACCATCATGTCGCCTGAGAGTTTACAGAGCACGTAGAGCAGGCCCCGACCGGGGTCGCCTACCAGACCTGAGCAACCCAACGGCAGATACGGCGAGAGGTCGCTGTACAGGTCGATGTGGTCCTGATCGAGGCCCGGGATCGCGGTGAAACCCCAGAGATCCGCGAGCGAGGGCATCCGATCCCACCGGTAGGCCCGGTCAGGGTCACTGAGCCGCGCTCGCCCGATTCGCGTCACGCTGTCGTCGAAGCCGGCGTACCAGAGCTCCCAGCCGCCGTCGACGGCGGCGACCACGGGCCGGATGACGCCCTCGACGCCAAAGGCGCGTCCGCCGCGGAGTATCGGTCGGGGGGTGCCCTCGCGGTCCAACGACGGCTCAAAGTCGCCGCCGCTGCGGCGACTGGCGTAGCCAATCCGCCAGAAATCTCCGTCAAAACCAGAGAACCAGAGGTGTTCGAGCTCAGCATCTTCGGCGTCCCGCAACACCACCGGGTCGCGCACGCCGGAGTCGAACCACTCTCCCGGGCCCCCTTCGTCGAAGATCCAGGCGTAGGTGTCGCCCGACACGCGCGTGAAACGGGTGCCGTCGGTCGACGTCGCCGCGCCGATCCGCCACAGCTCCCCGTCAAAGGCGGAGAACCACAAGGTGAGGACACCATCGGCGCCCTCGACGACGCTCCCTGGGACGAGGCTCACCGCGTCCCAGTCGGCGGTGCTCGTGAGCACTGGGGCCGCGTCGGCCGTCCACGTCAGACCGTCGCTGCTCGTGGCCCGGCCGACCGTGGTGCGTCCGCCGGCCGAACCTGCATAGTACATGACCCACTGCCCGCCGAAGCTCACGACGACGGGGTCGGAGACGCCGTCCTCGTCGAAACGTCCGGCCTCGCCTGGCGCCGGACTGGCGAGCGCGCTGATGACCATGCCCCCGTCTGCGACCGTGCTGACCCCGACCCGCGTGACGCCGTCGGCGTCCTGCTCCGTGACGTACAGTCGGGTTCCGTCCGGCGACAATGAGCCCGGTTGTACACCGCCGATGCCGTTTGTGCCGTCTTCGGCGCCGAGCCAGAAGCCGGTCGCCACCTGGAGCTCCCAACCGCTGTCGATGTTCTGCACCCGGAGGCCGCCCGGGACCGACGTCGCCGCGACGTTGCCGGCCTCATCCTCCATCCGGAAGGCCTCTTCGGCCGTGGCCGAGAGTCCAACCCGGGGTAACAACGCCGGATCGGCGAGCTCGATCGCCTGGACCGCGCCGAGCTCCGTCCAGTCGCTTCCGTCTACTGAGACGGCCTCAATCAGCTCCCAGCTCGCGGCGCCATACCGGGTGAAGAACAGGTGGAAGTTGCCGTTATAATGGGTGATGGCCGGACCGGTGATTGCCTCTGGCCCGCTCTCCAAGAGCTCGGACCAGGTGAGGAGGTCGTCGCTCCACGCCTCGGCCAGCGTGGTGACCTCATCCCGGTCCACCACACAATAGAGCCGCCAACGTTCGCTCTGCTCGTCCCACAGCACGAAGGGGTCGGACAGGGAGGCCCCGTCCACTTGAAAAAGCGGCGTTGTGCTCTCGCGCTCGAACGTGACACCATCCACCGAGGTCGCCACCCCGATAGCGCCCGCGCCGCCGGCGTTGCCGTCGTAGAACAGGTGCCAGATCCCGGCGTCGGTCACGAGGCTTGGCCCGCCCACCGCCTGATCCCAGTCTGCGCTGGGCAGGAGCAGCGCGTCTTCACCGACCGTCCACCCATCGAGCTCATTGGGGTCGGAGACCGCGACCCGGATCCCCGTGCCGTCGGCGAAGACCACGGACTGGTTTCCGGCGCCGTCTTCCCAAATGAACGGATCGGCCAGGGCGGGCAGGTTGTCGTCCTCCAACGAGATCTCCGCCGGGATGGCGCTGCGATCCCAGGTGTCTGCGCCATTGCCGGTGAGCCGGTACAGGCCCTCTTCCCCCGGCACAAAAACCCGGACCTGCCCGATACGCCAGGACAATCGCCAGGTGTGCGCCACGGGTGACAGCGGCTCGGTGTCCTCCAGCGCGCCGAGGACCACGAACTCGGCTTTGGATCCGTCCCCGTCGTCTACGAAGGTCCAGGGCTCGATCCGCGGATCGGCGGCCGGATCGACCACGGTCAGCGCTCCGGGCCCGCCCTCGAGCACGGAGACGGTGTGGTCGGTGCGGTTGATGACGTAGGCGCGTTGCCCGGCGTCGTCCACCCAGAGCGCGTTGGGATCGCTCCCGACAACTACGCTGTCGCCAAGTACTGGTGTTTCACCAGAGATATCGACCTCGAGCACGAAGTCGTCGGCGACCCGGGTACGCGCGGTGACGGAGTTACGGCTGCCAATGAGAAGCGTGTCCCCCCAACGATCAAAATCTGCGATCAACGAGGGTAACTCGACGGCTTGTGCGCCAAGGTCGGAGATCAGGTTGCGCGGGATGCTCAGGTCGAGCGCGCTGATGTCCAGCACCGAGAGCGAGCCCGAACGAAAGTCGAGCCAGGGGTTGGAATTGGCGATCGCAAGCCGGGTATCGTCGAGGAACTCCACTCGCGTGGGTCCCGCGAGGCAGGTGCCGATCCCGATCTCTCCGTACTCGTAGACGCCGTCCGGGTAGACCGCGCAGGGCCCGACGTCGGGGAGCGGCGCGGACTCGATACATGCCAGCAAGTAGAGGATCAGAGGACCCCCAGGACCGCGTGGGCC
Organism: Deltaproteobacteria bacterium; assembly: GCA_947486185.1. Taxonomy (GTDB): domain Bacteria; phylum Myxococcota_A; class UBA796; order UBA796; family SXON01; genus CANKTH01. The sequence goes on along the minus strand of CANKTH010000051.1, from coordinate 22,113 downwards.
GCCGCCAGGCGCGCGACCGGAACCCGGAACGGCGAACACGACACGTAGTCGAGCCCGATCCGATGGAAGAAGCCGATGCCGTGGGGATCGCCGCCGTGCTCACCGCACACCCCCAGCTTCAGCCTTGGACGCGCCGCACGCCCGCGCTCGGCCGCCATCTGCACCATCTGGCCGACACCCTCGATGTCGAAGGTGGAGGTCGGGATGGTCTTGATGATACCCCGCTGCAAGTATTCATTGATGAACCTACCCATATCGTCGCGGCTGATGCCGTAGACCATCTGGGTGAGGTCGTTGGTGCCGAAGCTGAAAAAGTCGGCGTGGCGGGCTATCTGATCCGCGAGGAGCGCCGCGCGCGGAAGCTCGATCATGGTGCCTACCAGGTACTCCACGCGCTGCCCGTTCTCCTCCAGCACCTTTTCGGCGGTCTCCTCCACCTGTTTCCGGCAACGCTCCAGCTCCGCGGGAATACCCACGAGCGGGATCATCACCTCGGGCACGACGACCACCCCCTCACGTGCGACGATACACGCCGCCTCAAAGATCGCGCGAACCTGGGTATTGTAGACCTCAGGCGTCGTGACGCCGATGCGACAGCCGCGGTGGCCCATCATCGGGTTGATCTCGTGGAGCATCTTGAGGCGCTCGGCGAGCGTCTCGGTACGGACCCCCAGATCCTTGGCGACGGCGCTGATCTCTTCGGGGCGGCTGGGCAGGAACTCGTGGAGCGGAGGATCGAGGAGCCGGATCGTGACGGGGAGCCCGTCCATCGCCCGGAAGATCTCGATAAAGTCGTCCCGCTGGATCGGGAGGACGAGGTTGAGGGCGCGCTGCCGGCTCCGCTCGTCATCGGCGAGGATCATCTGGCGCATGGCCCGGAGAGCCTTCGGCTCGAAAAACATGTGTTCGGTCCGGCAGAGCCCGATTCCCACCGCGCCGAGCCGGCGTGCGTTGGCGGCGTCCGGCCCGGTGTCCGCGTTGGCGCGCACTTTCAGGCGTGCCCGCTTGTCGGCCCACGACAGGAGCTCACCCATCGCGCCAGAGTCCGTCGGCGGCGCCAGGGTGGGGATCTCGCCCTCGAACACCTCGCCCGTGCTGCCGTCGATCGTGATCCAGTCGCCGCGGCGCACCACGGTGTCCCCGGCATAAAAGAGCTGACGACCGTAGTCCACCACGAGGTCGGTACACCCGACCACGCAGGGCTTACCCATACCGCGCGCGACCACCGCGGCGTGGCTGGTCTGGCCGCCTCTCGCGGTGAGGATGCCCGCGGAGACCGTCATCCCTTGAATATCTTCGGGTGAGGTCTCCTGGCGCACGAGCACGCAGCGATCACCCTTTTGCGACAGCTCCTGAGCCTCTTCGGAATGAAACACCACGCGCCCGGAGGCGGCACCGGGGCTGGCGTCGAGCCCTTTGGCGATGACCTTACGTTTTGCGTCCGGGTCGAGCACCGGGCGGAGCACCATTTCGAGATCCGCGGCCCTGATGCGCTTGAGCGCCTCTTCCTCGCCGATCAGCCCCTCGTGGACCAGATCCACCACGATCTGTACGCCTGCGGCCGGAGTGCGCTTTCCGTTCCGGGTCTGAAGGATGAACAGCCGGCCTTCTTCAATGGTGAACTCGATGTCCTGCATGTCACGGAAGTGCCGCTCGAGCTTGGCCTGCAACGTGAAGAGCTGCTGATAGACCTCTGGCATCGCCTCTTGGAGCGTCACGCCGTCGGTCCCTCCGTCGCGGTTGAGCGGTCGAGGCGTGTGGGTACCCGCGACGACGTCTTCGCCCTGAGCGCGCGGCAGCCACTCACCGAAAAAGATGGGGAGGCCGGATTTGGGGCTGCGGGTGAAGGCGACGCCGGTGGCGCTGTTTTCGCCCATGTTGCCAAACACCATGGTCTGCACGCTGACCGCGGTGCCCACGTCGTCAGGGATGTTGTGGGTCTTCCGGTAGTATCGGGCGCGCTGGCTGTTGAAGGAGCGGAACACGGCCTCTACGCCGAGACGGAGCTGTTCACGGGGATCCTGGGGAAACTCGCCGCTCGCGCGCTCCACCACGCCCTTCAGCCGCTTCACCAATTCCTGCTGCTCGTCGAGCTTGAGGTCCATCGGATCTCGGCCCGCGCACACGTCGTCGACCACCTTGTGGAAAAGCGTGTAGTGTACGCCGAGCACCACATCGCCAAACATGGTGATGAAACGCCGGTAAGAATCCCAGGCGAAGTCGGCGCGGCCCGTGCGTTCGGCCAGCGCGACGACGCTGTGGTCGTTGAGTCCCAGGTTCAGGACGGTGTCCATCATGCCGGGCATTGACTGGGGCGCGCCCGACCGCACCGAGAAGAGCAGCGGGTCCTTGGGATCGCCGAAGCGGCGGCCCATCTGGGTCTCCACCCGTACAAGCGCCTCGTCGACCTGCGCCCAGAGTCCTTCGGGGTAGGTCTCACCGTTCTGCGCCCAGAGCTTACACACCCCGGTCGTGATGGTGAATCCGGGGGGCACCGGCATGCCGATCCGGGTCATCTCGGCGAGGCCTGCGCCTTTTCCACCGAGCAGCATCTTCATCGAGCCGTCGCCTTCGGCGGCGCCGTCCCCGAAGCTGTACACCCACTTGTTACCCACCATGTTCACTCCGTTTCACTCGGTCGAGAGGCGTGAAAAGTCAGCGATTCCGGCAAACCGGTCGGTGACCGCCCGCAGCAGCCCAAGACGGTTGAGGCGCAGGATCTCGTCGTCACACATCACCAGCACCCGCTCGAAAAACTGGTCGAGGGCGGGTCGAAGATCGACCAGGGCTCCCAGGGCCCCCGCGACGTCTTCGTGGCTTCCTACCTGAACCAACGCGGCGTGCAGACGATGCTCTGCCTCGTCGACGAACACCTCGGTGCGATAGGCGCCCAAGCTGTGGTCCTTCACGAGCCCGGCCGCCCGGCGGAACGTCACACGAACTGGCCCAAAGCTGCCGGACGCGGCCATTCCGCCTAGCGCCCGCACCCGTTCGGCGATCGACGTGAGGCGCATTCCGCCCGTAGCGAGCACTGCCTCGACGATGTCGGCCGGGTGCCCTTCGGCGAGCAGGCTGGCGCGGAGCCGGCCGACGACGAACTCGCCGAGCTCTGCTACAAGCGTCTCTGCGACCCCGAGATTCTGGAACAAGCTGCGTACGTCTCCAGACCAGCCCGCGTCCAACACGATCTGCACCAGCCCCTGGGCAGCGCGACGCAGACCCTGAGGATCCGCGGACGAGCTTGGTCGGATGCCGGCTCCAAAACAATCCGCGAGGAGCGTGAGGCGGTCGGCGAGGGCGAGCGCCCGCCCGGCGGAGGTGCGGGGCAGACGATCGCCCGAAAACCGCGGGAGGTAGTGCTCTTCAATAGCCATCGCGACGGCGTGCGTCTCTCCGTCCAGCTCGGCGAGCAGGCGGCCCACGTGGCCCTGGAGCTCGGGGAACTCGCCCACCATCGTGGTGAGAAGGTCACACTTACACAGGGAGCCCGCGCGGTGGAGATCGAGGGCGTCCGCGCCCAGGTCGTCGGCGATCCCGACCGCGGCGGCCGCGATTCGCCGCTGCCTCTCGGCCATGTTGCCGAGGCCGCGGATGAACGTCATACTCGTGAGGCGCTCACCGTGCGCTTCCAGGCGCTTCTTGCGGTCTTCCGAATAGAAGAAACGGGCGTCGTGGAAACGGGCCGCGAGCACCCGCTGGTTGCCGACGGCCACGAGGCGAACGTCGCAGAAGGGGTTGTTGGCGACCAACAGGAAACGGTTGGTCAGCGAACCGCGCTGGTAGAGTGGGAAATACCGCTGGTTCTTCTTCATCGACTCGACGAGGAGCCGGTGCGGCAGGTCCAGGAGCGCATGGTCGAACACGGCGCCCATCACCTTCGGCCACTCGATGAGGTTGACCACCTCGTCCACGAGCTCATCGTCAAAATGGGCCTCACACTGGAGGCTCTCGGCGAGCGCCCGCAGCTGTCCCAACATCTGGCCGCGCCGCTCGCCGGGATCGGCGATCACGAAGTTGCGGTGGAGCTCCATCAGCCAGTGCGCCGAGCTCTCCACGGGGAAGGGCTCGGGCGCGAGCGTGGGGTGGCCAAAAGACAAGCGGCCGGTGAGCACCCCCGCGACGGAGGTCTCGAGCGCGACCCCGCCGACGAGCGCACAGACCCACTTGATCGGCCGGCCGAATCGTTCCGCGCCCGTGCCCCAACGCATCGAGCGCTTGAACGGGATCGACAGGATCGCGGCTTCGAGCCCGGCGGACACGACATCGACCGTGCTCTCCCCGCCCTCGCGGCGCAGCAGCCCGGCGACGGCGCCCTTGGCGCCTTCGACGACCCGGAGGTCCCGCGGATCCGCGCCGCGCGCCCGCGCAAAAGCCTCGCCGACCGCGGTGGGTACGCCGTCTTTGAAGGCGGCGGCAGCGGGCGGTCCGGTGATCAGCTTCTCGACCACGGGGCGAGCGGAGGCGACGTCACGCACCGCGACCGCGAGCCGTCGCGGCGTGGACCAGGTCCGAACGCCCCCATGCTCGATGTTGCCAAGGAGGCGGACCAGCGCTGCGGCGAGGCCCTCAGATGCAGGACCGATAAACCGGGCCGGCAGCTCCTCGGTTCCGACCTCGATGAAGAGCTCGTTCATCGTGCCTCCACCCAGAGCGCTGCCACCCGGCACGCGAGGTCACGGATCCGTTTGATGTACATCGCGCGCTCCGAGACGGAGATCGCCCCGCGTGCCTGCAGCAGGTTGAAGAGGTGGGAAGACGCCATGACCTGATCGTAGGCCGGTAGTGGCAGGCCGACTTCGCAGAGCCGTTCGCACTCGCGCCGGGCCGCTTCGAAGCCGACGAGCAGCATAGCCACGTCTGCGTGTTCGAAGTTGAACTTGGACTGTTCGACCTCGTTTCGGTGGTAGACGTCCCCGTACGTCACGCCGGGCACCCACACGAGGTCGTACACATTGTCGACACCCTGAAGGTACATCGCCAGTCGCTCGAGCCCGTAGGTCATCTCCGCGGGAACCGAGGTGAGCTCGATGCCGCCGCATTGCTGGAAATAGGTGAACTGGGTCACCTCCATCCCGTCGAGCCATACCTCCCAGCCGAGGCCCCAGGCTCCAAGCGTCGGAGACTCCCAATCATCCTCGACAAACCGGATGTCGTGCTTCTTCAACGAGAGGCCGATCGCCTCGAGGCTGCCGAGGTAGAGCTGCAGCACGTCGGGAGGGGAGGGTTTCAGCATGACCTGAAACTGGTAATAGTGCCCAAGCCGATTGGGGTTTTCCCCGTAGCGCCCGTCGGTGGGCCGCCGCGACGGCTGCACATAGGCGCAACGCCACGGCGCGGGGCCCAGCGCACGAAGGAAGGTGGCGGGGTGAAAGGTACCCGCGCCCATCTCCTTGTCGTAGGGCTGGAGGATCGCACAACCGTGGCGACCCCAATACTGCTGGAGTGACAGGATAAGATCCTGGAACGTCACCGGAGTCTCCCAGGGGGGCGGCCTTCTACCCGGGCAGGCCGGGTGAGTCAATGGACGGACGCGGCTGTTCGGGGATGTTCGCGGTCAGTTTCTGTCCGGCTGACCGCGGTAGGTTTGCGCCCGGCCATCCGGGGGCGACCGCGCCGCGCCCCCCAAACGGCGGAGGGCCGCGACGCGGGAGCTACACTAACGATTGCCGCCGGTCTTACCCTGGTTGCCGCCGCCCTTGTTGCCGCCGCCCTTGTTGTTGCCGCCACCTTTGTTGGCGCCGCCACCGCCGGTGGACGTGCCATTCCGGCTCCCGCCCGTCGTGCCGCCGCCGCGACTCCCGCCCGTCGTGCCGCCAGCTTCTACCTTCTTGCTACCGCCGACGCTGACTACTGGCGGATTGGACCCGATCGGAACCGGGACGGGCACGGGCACCGCTACGGACACGGGCGCCCCGCCAAATCCTTCGCCCAGCGCCGAGAGCGACGGCGCGGCGTCGGCCCAGCTTGCGGCGATCTCTTTTTCCTGGCCGCCAAATGTGATCTTGGTCCAGACTCGCCCGATTGGCACCTCGAGCCGGTTCACCGTACCTACGGTGTAGGTGCCGATGTAGGGAACCTGCACCGCGTCCCCCGGCTTCAGGCCGGGGCGGGGCTCCAGGGCGACGCAGTCGGCGGTCGAGAAGGCCGAGAGTCGGCCGGCGAAGCCGAGGTGCAGAACTTCCCCGCCCTGGAGGCCGACCATCACGCCGTGGGCGTAGTTGGAGTCCTTCTTGCACGCGACGGTGGAGCCCACCATGCCACGGACCACCGCGGTGAAACGATCTGGCACCAGGGCGTCGTCTTTTTGGCCAATGCCCGAGGGGTTGTCCCAGTCCATGTCGAGGTAGCGCACCGTCGGCGAGCCGGGCGCGCCGCCGGTCACGATCGCACGTTGCAGGCCAGATCCTGACTCCCAGTGCGTGAGCACGATGTCACCGAGCTGAGCCTGCTGCGCGCGCGGAATCGGGACGATCATGCTGTTGGGCATGGTGAACTCGGTCCCGGCCAGGCTCTTGACCTTGGACTCCACCGCGCCCGGGAGCATCATCGTGGCGCCGTAGTAGATGAAGGTCGCCTTCTCGATGCCGTCGGTGTTCGCGCGGTCCAGCGCCTCGCGCGCCGGCGTGAGCACGAAATCGCCGGCGACGGCGGTCGTGAAGCTCTCGGGGTAGTCGAGGTTGGCGATCTTGCCAGGGACAACTGTGGTCGCGGGCGTGGTGGTCGCGTCGGGTGGGGGCGGTGCGTCGCCGCCGCCACACGCGAGGGTACACAGCACCGTGAACGCGCCAAAGAGGGAGGTGGACTTCATCGGGAGCTCCTTGCGGGCACGAGGGTACCCTTGGTGGCTCGGGCCCTAACCGCTTTTTCGCGTCGAGGAGGGGCCTCAGCGAGATTCGGCCCAGGATAGGCGCGGGTATGCTCGTGCTCCTCGCGCTCGCCTACGCGGTGGAGCCTCACCTGAGTCTCGATACGGTTGTTTCGGCCAACGGTTACGGGGTCGTGCGGTTGACAGGCGGGGTCCCCGACCTTTTCTCCGACCACCTCTACCAGTCGCCGGGGCCCGGCCTGCCTGACACCTGGGACCTGCTCTACGACACCTACTTTGGCTTTCAGGCTGCTGGCCGCGCGGAGTGGCTCAACAGCACAGCCGTGCCCGAGGTAGAGCCGGGGACCAACATCATCAGCGTGTCCCGCAGCTCAGGAGACCTTCGGTTCACCGAGTACGTCGTGTCGCCGATCGAGCTCGAGAGTCCGGCCTTCCTCCAGGTGTTTCGAGTGGAGTATGTCGGCGCTGCTCCGCTGGATTCGCTGTCGATCTTCAGCCTGCACAACTACCATCTTGGCTCGGATGACGGGGCGGGGAACCGTCTACGGCAGGAGCAACTGGCGTTCGAGGCCGGCGCGCTGTACGAGGTGGGCGTTGAGACCGGGCTGGGGGTGCGGGTGATGCCCCTCCCGGACCCGCGTTCTCTGAGCGCGCCACGGGTGGGATGCGACACCATCTACGCCGGGATGCTGGACGGGGAGCCCTTCGACGGAGCATGCGAGGTAGAGGGCGATGATCGGGTCGGCGGGTTTCAGTTCGAGCTCGGCCCTATGGACCCGGGCGAGGTACGCTGGCTGGGCACGTTGACGAGCTTCTACGCCGGTGCCGACCCGGCAGGAGCCGCGGCGCTCGCCGATACGTGGGTCGGCGATCGAGGCCCGGAGGAGCTGCTCACCTCGATTCGGACAGAGTGGTCGGCCTGGCTCTCCAAGGCGGTGGTGCCGGAGGCTATGCGGGTCGAGGAGGCGTCGCTCTACGCGCAGTCCCTGGTCTGGTTGCGGAGCGCACAGGTGCGCGAGGCGGGGGCATCGTTTGGGCAGATCGTCGCGTCATTACCGGCTGCAGAAGGCGAGTTTCTGCATCTGTGGAACATCGCGTGGGTACGAGATGGGGCCTACGCCGCTGCCGCGCTGGCCCGCGCCGGCTTCGCCGAAGAGGCGGCCGCTGCCCTGGCCTTCATGGTGCAGGAAGGCATGACGGGCGCTTACGAGGCGGAGGTTGGGGCCCCCTACCGCGTCTCAGTGTGTCGGTACTACGGAGACGGGACCGAGTGGAGCGACAGCGACCACACGGGGCCCAATATCGAGCTGGACGGGTTCGGTCTCTGGTTATGGGCATTTGAACATACCATCAACGCCTCCGATCCCGCCGAAGCGGACCGGCTTCTGCTGGAGCTTGGTCCGGTAGGGTTGGACGGCATCGCCGACGTGCTGGTCCAGGCCATCGATGACACCGGTCTCATCCAGGCGGACTCCTCCATCTGGGAGGAACACTGGAACGGAAACGAGAAACACTTCGCCTACACGTCGGCCTGGGCGGTGGCGGGCCTTCGGGCCGCCGCTCGGCTGGCGGAGCGGAGCGCCGACGGGCGCGCCGAGGGCTACCGGCAGGCCGCCGACGACATCGCGGGTGCGCTCGCGGTCCAGCTCCTCCGCGACGGTGTGCTGCTCGCCAACCTCGAGGAGGACCCGAGATCGGCGCTGGATGCTGCGTCCATTGAAGCCTTCAACCTGGGTGTTCTGGGGGCGCCCGGGCCGGAGCTCGACGCGACCCTCGACGCCCTGGCGGCGCTCAAGGTCGGCTCAGGCCGGGGTTACCGTCGAAATGACGACGGCGACGCCTACGACGAACAAGAGTGGATCATGGTTGACCTCCGGATGGCCGAGGCCCACCGCCGCGCCTGCCGCACGGCGGAGGCCGTCGCGCTCGAAGACTGGACCACCGATCAGGGCGCGATGAACAATTGGACCCTGCCGGAGCTCCTGGACCCTGAGAGTGGCGACTACAACGGGCCCGCGCCGATGATCGGATTCGGCGCTGGCTTATATGCCTGGCAGCTACTGGTGCGGGACGAGGCGGACGCGGACTGCCTTGCGGGCTCCGACCCGGCGCCCGACGATACGGGGTCCGCAGGGGCGGACGATTCGGGTAGGACAGCGGACGACGATTCAGACACCGTTCCCCGCGACTCTCGCCCAATCGCGGATTCCAAAACGATCGGTTCGGACGGCTGCGGCTGTGGATCCGAGGGCCGGGCGGCCTGGTGGGGGCTGGGTGGGCTGCTCCTGGCCGTGCGCAGACGAGGGCGGCTACGGCAACCCGGCAACACAGGCTGATCCTGCGAAATACCCACCCGCGTCGTTGAAGTAGGCGCCCCAGGCGAGCTCTGCGCGGCCGTCGGCATCGCCGTCGCCCAGCGCGACCGAGCGCCCTGCGTAGTCCATCTCCTCGACCCCGTCCCAACCGTCAGCACCGGCAAGCTCCGTGTTCCCCGGCGAAAACGGGCCACGAACGAGGTAGATGCGACCACCGTCCACCGCGACCGTGTCGTCGAACGGCGCGCCGATCACGAGGTCTCCGGCGCCGTCGCCGTCCATATCGAGTCCACCGCTGATGCCGTAGCCCGCCTGCTCGCCCGATCCCGCGCTGCCTGTAAAGCTGGCGTAGGAGGCGCTGATCGTGAGCACTCCGCTCGGGCGCGCGCCCGGCAGCACCCACACCCGGCCCGCATCGTCCATGTTGGTGGTGCTCATGATGTCGTCGCGCCCGTCACCGTTCAGGTCTCCGAGGAGGGCAACTTCATCGCCCATCAACGGGTGCTCGACGCTGCCGAGGTACACGGTTCCGGCGTCATCGAGCACCCAGGTTCCCTCGCCGACCGGCCCGAAAAGCACGGCGATCGCGCCGGCGTCCAGCCCTGCCCGGTCGCTCCCGTTGAGCCCGAGCACCAGATCCGCGAGCCCATCGCCGTCGACGTCGCCCCCGCCGCCGAGCGCCCGCCCCGCGCCGTCGCCCGCGGCCGGCGCACCGTGTGGCGGGGGAATGACCTCGGGTCCTTCGCCGACAAACACGGTGGCGACGTCCGCGAGCTGCACCACGCCGGGTGCCAGGGGTCCGTACAAAAGATAGGCCTTGCCGCTGCCATTTCCGGCCTGGTCGTTGCCGTCCGCGCCAACCAGCAGGTCTGCGAATCCGTCGCCGTTGACGTCGCCCGCGCCCTCGGCGCCCTGTCCGGCGTAATCACCGGCGTTCTCGCCCAACAACAGGGTGGTGGCGGCCGCCAGCGAGCCCTCGCCGCTGGGCGGAGGCCCGGAGAGCACGTAGATCGCCCCGGCGTATTGGCCGTTGGTGGCGTTGCCGATCGCCCCGATCAGCAGCTCGGACGTTCCGTCACCATCGAGGTCGCCGCCTGCGTCGAGGGCGGTGCCGGCGAACTCGTACTCGGTCACCTGGAACAGGCAGCTGAGGGCGTCTTCGGCGCGGAGGGCCCCCTCGGCGGAGCCCGGATAAATACAGGTGCGGGTACCGTAGTAGCTGGAGACCGCGAGATCGTCGCCCCCGTCGCCATCGACGTCCGGCACCCAGGCGACCCGATTGCCCGCGCCTTCGTACTCTTCGCCGACGATTCGCGTTGTGGCATCGGCGTCGCAGGCATCGAGCAGATCTGCGGTGGGAGGGGTAGTGGCGCTGCCGGTGTCATCCACGGGGGACGTACCTTTTCCGGACGGGGGCGGATCGTCACACGCCACCCAACCGAGGAGGAGCAGGACGGCACGCCTACGCCGATCGTTCATTCGACGCCGAGGGCCGCCCCGAGCTCGGCGCGGAGCGAGCGGAGCCGCGCGGGCACACGTGCTCCCAGCTGATCAAAGAGCAGATCGTGAGCTGCGAGCTCGGCGGTCCACGCGGACTTGTCCAAGGACACCAGCCGGCCGAAGGTCTCGGCGCTGAGCTCGAGCCCGGTCCAGTCGAGGTCATCGAAGCGTGGGCTCACGCCCAACGCATGGGAGACACCGCCGCCGGTGCCCTCGAGCCGGCGGACGATCCAGGCCAGCACGCGCATGTTGTCGCTGTAGCCGGGCCACAGAAAACGACCCTGCTCGTCGGTACGGAACCAGTTGACCACAAACATCTTCGGCAACTGGTAGCCGGCCTCCGCCAGTCGGGTACCGGTGCTCAGCCAGTGTTGGAAGTAGTCGCCCATGTGATAGCCACAGAACGGCAACATCGCGAAAGGGTCGCGCCGCACCACACCCTGCGCGCCCGTCGCTGCGGCCGTCGTCTCAGAGCCCAGGGTGGCGGCGTGATAAACTCCTTCCTCCCAGCTCCGCGCCTCGGTCACCAGCGGCGTGGTGCTGGCGCGCCGGCCGCCGAAGATCATCGCGTCCAAGGGTACGCCGGCGGGGTCCTCCCATGCCGGATCGATCGACGGACACTGCGAAGCAGGCGCGGTGAAGCGGGCGTTCGGGTGGGCCGCTTTCCTGCCGCAGCCGGGTGTCCAGGCCTGCCCCGTCCAATCCACCAACTCGGGTGGAGCGTTCGCGGTCAGGCCCTCCCACCACACATCTCCCTCGGGAGTATAGCCAACGTTGGTGAACAATACGTTCGCCGCCAGGGTCCGGATGGCGTTCTCGTTGGTCCGCATGCTCGTACCCGGCGCTACGCCGAAAAAGCCGGCCTCCGGGTTGATCGCACGGAGGCGGCCGTCCGGCCCGGGCTTGATCCACGCGATGTCGTCCCCAATGGTGCTGATTGTCCAGCCGGCGAGAGACTTCGGAGGGATCAACATGGCAAAATTTGTCTTTCCGCAGGCGGACGGAAAGGCCGCGCCGACGTGGTAGCGTCGCCCCTCGGGCGAGGTCACCGCCAGGATGAGCATGTGTTCGGCAAACCAGCCTTCATCGCGGCCCATCGCCGAGGCGATGCGCAGCGCGAGACACTTCTTGCCGAGCAGCGCGTTACCGCCATAACCAGAGCCAAAGCTCCAGATTTCGCGGGTCTCGGGGAAGTGGGCAATATAACGCTCCGGATTGCACGGCCACGGTACATCGGCCTGCCCCTCCGCGAGCGGCTTCCCGACGCTGTGCATACAGGGGACAAAAGTACCGTTTGTACCGAGGACGTCGTAGACCTTCCGCCCCATGCGCGTCATCAGGCGCATGTTGGTGACGACGTAGGGACTGTCGGTGAGCTCGACGCCGATCTGGGCGATCGGCGAGCCCAACGGCCCCATGGAGAAGGCGACCACGTAGAGCGTGCGACCGCGCATGCACCCCGAAAACAGGCGGCGAAGGGTGGTTCGCATCTCGTCGGGGGCGATCCAGTTGTTGGTCGGGCCGGCGAGATCACGGGTCGCCGCGCAGATGAAGGTGCGGTCCTCTACACGAGCGACGTCCGCCGGATCGGAGCACGCGAGGAAGGAGTTGGGCCTCAGCGCGGGGTTCAGGGGGCGAATTGTGCCCGCCTTCACCATGTCGGCACACAAACGGGTGTTTTCCTCCTCGCCGCCATCGCACCAGACGACGCTCGCGGGCTGGGTGAGCGTCACGATTCGGCCTACCCAGGCGAGGAGCTCCGCATGGCGAACCCAGTCGGGGGCAACCACGGTAGCTGCAGGCAGATCAGCGGGAAAGGGCGTAGTCGTCATCACGGGAGCTCCAGCGCAGTGGGGTTCGGGCCTGGGCGGCGACCATACACCCCGCCGATCCTCTCGGCAACGGAGAGCTGAAAGCTTCCCGTGAGGAGCGGCCGCAGCTCCGGACTGCATGCGTCACGGGCACGCTCAGCGGCGGTTCAGCTCCAACGAGACCGCGAGGCGCGCGGCCTCTTCACCCACCTTCAGGTCCAACGACGCGATCTCGCGCTCGGTCTCCAGGACATCCACCTCAATCTGTGCTGCGGCGCGCTCCGAGTGCTCGGACACGTTCTCCGTGAGCCGCCCTACCGTCTCGGAGAGCAAGCGACGTTCGCCCAGCGCGCGGAGCTCTTCCAGGCGGACCTCGTATTGTTCCCGGCGGCCCTGGAGATGATCGGCGACCACCCGCACGCGCGCCTGGGCACGGAGCTCGGCTTCGATCGCTCCGGCGAGCTGCGCGGTCTCATCATCCTCTTCGGGGCGTCCGAGCTTCCGGTTCACCTCGCGGATCCGCTCCGCGGTGTCGCGCAGCGTGTCGATGTTCTGGCGTCTACGCCGGTCTTCCGCCTCCAGCTCCTCGGCGCGTCGCGTGAACCACGTCCGGTGCGGCGTCGACTCGAGTACCGCGCCCCCGCTGACGGTGACCAGCGACGTAGCGCAAAAACGCCGCAGGGCCTCGGTGGCGCGCCGCGCCTGGACGCCTGACGGCTCAACGGGTGGAGCACGCTGCGTGTGCCGGAGAGCCACGACCACGAGGGCCACCGCGGACAACCACACCAGGAAGGACAACAAGCTTTGAAGAGCGTAGGGTAACGCAGCCAGCGCGAGCACCAGTGTCAGGCCGCCCGCGACCCGCGCGCGGCCCCCGGGCGTGAGCTTTGGCGGCAGCTCATCGGGCTCCCGCCAGTGCGCCATCGCGACCAAGAGCTCCCGCAGCGCGGGCGCGGCCGTGTCTTGTGGTCGGAGATCCCCGAGGCCGGCGCGGCGAAGCGTCGTCAGCCACACCGCGCGTGGCGTCTCCGCTCCGAGCCGCTCGAGGAGCTCGTGGTCCACGACGACGTGGCGCGGGCCATGCAGAAGGTCCGACATCGCCTAGGTTCATAACCGGTGGTCGAGGAGGCATGGGCGCGGTTCTCTGAGCGGATTTCTGCTACATTCGCGTCGCTGCGCCGCCGGCGTCGTCGGCGAGCCCGCCCGGAGACCCATGAACATCGTCGGACTCTCCTGTTTCTACCATGACTCCGCGGCCTGCCTCGTGTCCGACGGGGAGATCGTGGCTGCCGCGTCGCAGGAGGCATTCTCAAGGATCAAGCACGATTCTGCTTTTCCTCGGCACGCGATCGAGTTTGTGCTTCGGCAGGGGGGACTCGACATCTCAAAGGTGGATGCCTTCGTCTACTATGACAAGCCGATCCGCAAGTTTGACCGCGTCGTCCGCTCCTATCTCGAAAACTTCCCGAGCGGCTTCGGCAACTTCGTCCGTAAGATGCCGCACTGGATGAACACCCAGCTCCGGCTGCCCCAGACCCTGAAAAAGGAGCTGGGATTTGAAGGTTCGGTGTTGTACAGCGAGCATCACCTCTCGCACGCAGCTTCGGCGTTCTTTGCCTCAGGGTGGGAGGAGGCGTCGATCCTCACGGTGGATGGGGTTGGGGAGTGGGTGTGCAGCTCCTGGGGCGTCGGGCGCGGAAACCAGATTTCGCTCCAAGGTGAGACCCGGTTCCCGCACTCTCTCGGTCTTCTCTACAGCGCCATCACCCGTTATCTCGGCTTCAAGGTGAACTCAGCCGAGTACAAAGTGATGGGGCTCGCGCCCTACGGCGAGCCGCGCTTCGTTGCCGAGATGCGTAAGCTCATCGACGTGGCGCCAGATGGTTCGTTCCGACTCAACATGAGCTACTTCGCGTTCGATGAGGGCAGCCGCATGTACAACGAACGGTTGGAGCAGCTGTTCGGGCAGCCGACCCGCGACCTCGACGCGGGAGACCTGACCTCCTTCCACAAGGACATGGCGCGCTCTTTACAGGTGATCGTGGACGAGGTGATGGTTCGGCTCGCCACCACGTTGGTTGGACAGACCGGGGCGCCCAAGTTGTGCCTCGCGGGCGGCGTCGCGCTCAACTGTGTCGCCAACGGCGAGATCTTGAGGAAAGCGCCGGTAGAGGACATCTTCGTGCAGCCGTCGGCGGGCGACGCGGGCGGCGCGATGGGCGCGGCGCTCTTGTGTTGGAACCAACTACTCCAACGCCCGCGCCTCCCGCGCCTTCCTACTGCCTACTTGGGCCCGGGCTACACCGACGCAGAGGTGCGCACGGTGCTCGACGGATACTCGGCGAAGTACACGTTCTTTGAGCGTGAAGCTCTTCTGGACGAGGCGGTGCGGCTGCTCATGGCTGGCAAGGTGCTGGGTTGGTTTCAGGGGCGGATGGAGTGGGGGCCGCGCGCGCTCGGCCACCGGACGATCCTGGGCGATCCGCGGCACCCGGAGATGCGAGACATCATCAACCGGAAGATCAAGATGCGGGAGGGCTTTCGCCCCTTCGCCCCGTCCGTGCTCGAAGACCATGTCTCGGAGTGGTTCCAGCTGGACCGACCCTCGCCCTACATGTTGCTCGTGGCGCCGGTCAGGCCGGATAAACCTGCGCTCCCGTCGATCACCCACGTGGACGGTTCGGCGAGGATCCAGACCATCTCACGCGAGCAGGACGCGCTCTATTACGATCTCATCGACCGCTTTCGTGTCGCGACTGGCGTGCCGGTGTTGATCAACACCAGCATGAACGTACGCGGCGAGCCGATGGTGTGCTCGCCCGACGACACCTACCGCTGCTTCATGCGGACCGAGATGGACGCCATCGTGATGGGCCCGTTCGTGCTGCTGAAGGAGGATCAACCCGTACTCAAGCTCCGTTCGGCGGCCGAGGAGTTCGGACTCGACTGAAGAGCGACCCTCAGAACTCCGACACCTCAAAGTTGAAGGCCAGCACGTAGGGCTCGTCGGGCGCGTCGGAGCGCGCAAACTGAACCCACATCCGCCACATGCCCGCGTCCAAAAAGGTGTAGTGGAACGGGAGGTCTGGGCCAGTGTACACCTGTGGCATCTTCATGGTGGGTGTCATCGCCTCGATGCCGGGAGACCAGGCGTGGGTGTGGGCGGCGGAGCTGAGATCTGCCGGCACCACGGCGGCGTGACCGTCCGCGCCGAGCCACTGCACCAGATCGCTGACCTCGCCGGCACTGTCGCTGAGCGTCAGCGTCCACCCCGCCTCAAACCCGACCTTCGCCGGAATATCCCAGCGAAGTACGCCGGTGACGCCGCGGTCTTCGGCGCTGGTGTTGATGGTCAGGTCGGGGGCGCCCTGCTCTGGAGTGCCGCCTACGTAGACCATCCCCGAGCTCTGAAGCCACTGATTTCTATGGGCATAATCGACGACATTGAGGTAGGCGCCCGCGCGATCGAAGGTGAGGGGGAGGTCCCAGGTGGCGGAGCGGAGCTCGTCGGCGGTCACTGGTGCCTCGTCTTCAGGGTGGACGTGGTAGAATTGAGAAAGATCCTGACTGATGAACAGGGTATGAAAGATCCTCTCGTGGCTGGTCTGCAGATCCTGGATCGCGCACCCGTCCTGGTCCGAGAAACGTGCCGTCCAACGGGCCTCTTCGCCAGCGATCGGCGGATCAGGGTCAAAGGAGCGCTCTACCTGATAGGCAGTGGGCGCCTCCCCGGCGACACAAGCCGTGGCGCTCTCAGCCGCCTTGTCGGCGCAACTGAGGAGGATCAAGAGGTGTAGTGTCATGGACAGGGCTCCCCCGTGACCTCGACGTAGATGAAGTCGCCCGCATAAGGCTCGACCGCAGTGTGGTCTGACTTTGAGAGCTCCACCTTGAGCTGCCAGGCGCCCGGCGTCACGTCGGGCACGGTGAAGGACTCGCTGCCCGCCATGAACCAATCCTGGCCGTTGAGCGTGAGGTCGACGTGGCCGGTGCCGGGCTTGGGCTCGGCCGAGCTGTCGGCGGGGTAGGGGTCGACGAGCACCAGCCCGGTGACCTCGGTCACCACCGCGATGCGGCTGCCACAGATCACGTCACCTTCAACCGGCGTGATCAGCGTGATCGACGGCGTGGTGTCCTCGGGGACGCAGGCGAAGAACAACCAGAACATGGCTCCCAGTATGCCGCAGTCGATCTGCGGGTGTCCGCTCAGCTACAAATTCCCGCGCCCGGCTCGGTTCAGGCGAGGTAGAAGTCCGCCGCGGGCGTCCGCGTGGGGTGGGGGTACAGGGTGGGCCGGCAGCGATGAGGTTTGTTCGACCGGTGTTTCGCACCGCTGGCGCGGTGGCCGGGACGGTGCGCGACATCAACCGCCTCCAAGAGGTGGCGCGTATCCTGATCCGCCACGGCCTCGGCATCCTGGTGTCGAGCATCGATATCCCCGGAATACCCAAGCCCAACCCCGAGACTGACAGCATCGCGGTGCTGACCACGCCCGACCGGGCCGTCGCTGCCCTTCAGGAGCTCGGGCCGACCTTCATCAAGCTCGGCCAGGTGCTCTCCACCCGCCCGGACGTGGTTCCTCCTGCCTGGATCGAGGCTTTTCAGGAGCTCCAGGACAACGCGAAGGCGTTGGATCTCGCGGGGATCCGGGCGGCGCTCGACACCGAGCTCCCCAACTGGCAGACCGAGACCCGCGATTTTGATGAAACTCCGCTCGCGACGGCGTCTATCGCCCAGGTCCACCGCGCCACCTTGCTCGACGGTCGCCGGGTGGTCTTCAAGGTCCAACGGCCCGGCGCGCACGCCAAGGTGCGGGCCGACCTCTCGATTCTCCACCTCCTGGCGCGGAGAGTGCTCGCGGAGTTCCCCGAAGCGGGCACGCTGGACGTGGAGGGGGTGCTCACCGAGTTCGAACGGAGCATTTCCGCGGAGCTCGATTTTCTGGCGGAGGCCGAGAACATGCGGCGCTTCGGCCAGAACTTCGCCGACACGCCCGAGCTTCGTGTCCCGAGGGTGATCGACGCCCTCACGACGCGCACGGTGTTGTGCGCCGAGTTCCTCGACGGGGTACCGATTCGCCGCGCGCGTGAGCTCGGCTTCAACATGGACCGGGTTGGGGAGCGCTACTTACGCGCCGCCTACGACATGCTCTTTCATCATGGATTTTTCCACGGGGACCTGCACCCTGGCAATGTGCTCGTGATGACCGGTGAGGTGCTCGGGCTCCTCGACTTCGGGATGGTCGGGCGGCTCACACGTGAGATGAAAGATAGCCTTGTCTCGTTGCTTTTTGCGCTGGAGCGCGGTGATCATCGCGCGGTCGCGCGCATCTTCTACGACATCGCCATCAAAGAGGAGCGGGTCGACTACGGCGCGTTCGAGCGCGATGTGATCGACGTGGTGGATCGGCACTGGTCCGGCACCTCCTTTCAGAGCATGCAGATCGGGCGCTTCTTGATGGACGTGACCCGGGGCTCGTTGAGGCACCGGGTGCGTGCTCCTCCTGCCTACACCATGTTTTTCAAGGCCCTGTTGACCACCGAGGGCCTCGCCAAGTCGCTCATCCCCGAGGTGGATCCGCTCGCCGCCGCCCAGCCGTACGTCCGGCGACTGGTCACGGAGCGATACTCCGAGCAGCGGCTGCGAGAAGACCTCTTCTATTCGGTCATCACGCTCGGAACCCTCGCCCATCGCCTGCCCACCACGGTCTCCCAGCTGCTGGACGATGTGGACCGCCAACGCCTGCGGCTGATCGTGCAGAACGAGCTGGACCCGGCGGCGGCGGCGGCGGCAGATCGACGTCAGAATAGGATGATCCTTGCGATATTCGCGGTGACAGGCGTCGTTTGCGGCACGCTGACGCTGTCGTGGGACGGCTTCACGGTCTTCGGGTACAGCATCCTGTCCGGGATATTTTATCTGGCTTCTTTCCCTCTTTTTGTGTTGACCTTGTGGATGACGCTGCGGAACCGGGGCTGAGAGGGTGCCGAAGGGGACGGCGCGTGGGGCCCCCTAGCGGCCAGCGGATTAAGCCGGGCGGATGCTGAACTGGACCCGGGCCGGCGCCGTTGAGGGGCCGCGCACCTTGCAGATCCGCCTTCAACGAAGCTACCCGGGTCGGGTCCGCGCGGGGGCGCCGGTGCCCACGCGGAGCATGTCCACGGAAGAAGTGAGGGCGAACATCGGCTACTTCACGGACACGCGCCCGCGAGGCGTGCCGGTGACCGCGCTGGTGTTGAGCGGGGTGGGGGCTGCTTCCCGCCCGGACCTGCCCGAGCTCGTGGCCTTTGCGCGTGATCGTGGGGTACAAACTGTGGTTCTGCACGCCGGCGTCGAAGATCTCGCCGGCCTCGATCCGGCGGCGCTCCCCGTCGATCGGCTGGTCCTACCGCTTCAACCTGGGGACGCGGGTGCGGCGCTCGCCGAAGCCGCCGACGCACTCGGCCGGGCCGCTCGGGCAGGCCGGGCTGTGGCGGTTCATACCGTGCTTTCGCCCTCGGCGATCCCGCTCCTGCCCGCCATCTCTCGCGTCGCAGCAATGAGCCAGGCGCGTAGCTTCACCCTCACTTTTCCCTTCCCGGTAGACGGCGCCCCGGCCTCAGAGGTGGACCCCGCGCCACGCGCCGTCGCCGCCCTCAATGAGGTCATTCCCGCCCTTGAAGCTCGTGGACTCTCCGTAGCGATCAAGGGGCTGCCGGTGTGTTACCTCGGCTCCCTGGCGCGACTCGTCTATCGCACCGCGAATCGGTGGTACGCCGACGCCGATCATCAACTCGCCAAGGCCTTGCTCTTCTTTCCCGACGTCGTCGCCTTTCACAAGGAGGACGACTGTCGTTTCTGTCCCGCGGACAGCCGCTGCGACGGGTTTTTTGCCACCTACCTGCGGCGCCCCGGCTTCCCCAGGCTGATTCCGCTCGGGGCGTGACCCTTGTCGATCGCGCGCCCCCAGGCCCTTCCCCCTCGTGCGCTGGTGGTGCGTGCTGGCGCCCTCGGCGACTTCGTCGTGAGCTTACCGGTGATCGCGGCGCTGATCGAGGCGGGTTTTGCGGTGGATGTCGTGATCACCGCGCGTTTCGCTCCCCTGTTGCCGCGGGGCGTGGCTCGGGTGCTCGACGTCGGGGGCGCGGAGTTTTTGTGGTTCTACGCGGGACAAACGCCGCCGGACGGGCTGGGTCCCTGGCAGCTTGGCCTGGCCTTCTCGGCGGCTACCGCGGAGGCGATGCGCACACACGGGGTGCCGGAGGTGCGCCTCGCGCCGGCCCTGCAGCCAGGAAGTCCAGCTTCGGCGCAGTTCATGGAGATGTTGAAGTCGCCGTGGCTCCCCAGTTCGGGCGGCGCTGCCCGCGAGTTCACTGCCCGACACACGCCTCTCATCGCGGTGGACGTGGCGCCGGTGCCTCCCGGCACGGTGCTCCTGGGGCCCGGCGCGGGTGCATCGGCGAAACGCTGGCCCCTGACCCGGTGGAAGGACGTGGCGCGGGCGCTGCGGGCACAGGGGGTTGGCTCTATCGTGGCGGTTCGCGGCCCGGAAGAGCGCGAGGAGCACGGCTGGGGCGCTCTGGGTGTGCCGGTGGAGAGCCCGGGGCTCGGTGACACGGCGAGCCTCGCGGCGGGGGCCGCTGTGTGGCTCGGCCCTGACAGCGGGCCTGCCCACCTCGCGGCGGCCGTCGGTATCCGCGTAGGAGTCGTGTTCGGCCCGACCGATGCGACGATCTGGGCGCCGCCTGGCGCACATGTTTTCGACTGGTCCGCGACACCCGAGGCCGTCGCGGCGTGGGTCGTCGCAGAGCGCCCGGAAGCCGCCACGCCACCGGCCCTGGGCACGGCGTTGAAACCGTAGAGATCGCGAGGGTTTGTCCTGGCCCGGCGCGGGGACCGCGTTAATGAAGCGGGACGTACTCAAGGCAGAGGTCCTCTGATGTCGAAGAAAAAAGCCGCGGCCTCCAAGACGGCGCCGAAGCCCACTCCTCGCGCCGAAGTTGCGGCGGCGCAGGAGCCCTCGCAAGAAGAGAAGCCCACCAACCCCGGCCTCGGGAGCGAGCTTCCGCTGGACGACGACGACACCGAAATCATCCACCGTGATGAGCTCAAGCGCTGATCAGCCTCAACCCTGGATCAGCCGGGGCGGCACTCGCGGAACCCGGCAGCGCAGCGGAGCTTGATCGTCCCCCCCTCGGTGACCTGCACCTTGCCCGCGTAGCTGAGTGCACCATCGCCGAAATCGGCCTGCACCTTCCATGAGCCCACGGGCACCGGGCCGGGTGGCAGGCGGGTGCCGTCTCTCTCCAGCATGACCCGCTCGGCGTCGCCGACCACCACAACCGTGCCCATCGCGGTCGTCGGGGCCGGCGCTTCGTCGGCTGGGAGCGCGGGTGATGCGGCGCTGGACGGGGTTGGCACAACGACCCCCGCGGGAGCGGCCCCGGTCGGGGCAGGGGGGCCCGAGGCCACGGGGCTGATCACCGGGGTGGAAGCGGTGGATGGTGTCGACGGAGTCGGGGTGGACGGCGCGGCGGTACGCGTCGCGGGGCTGGTTGGCCGGCTGGGTGGCTCGGCGGAAGGGCTCACCGAGGCCTTCGCTGCGGGTGCCTCCGCTGGGGCCGGCGCGGAGGTGGACTCGGCCTCGGCGGCCGTCATGCCGGTCGTCTCGGGCTCCGGCGCGACCTCGCCGGTCCGCCACCACCACCAGCCGGCCGCCGTCGTCGCGAGCACACCCGCCACACCCACCACCCCGAGCGCTGTCGCGGCGAAGAACGCCCAGCTCCAGCCGGCGCGCCCGGGCGTCGGGGCCTCTCGCCCGCGCTCCACGAGCACGCTCCCGCTCAAAGCGTCGGTCTCCGGCTGGCGGAGCTGAGCGTCCACAAGCCGCGGCACCTCGGCCCGCGCCCACTCCCTCAAGGTGCGGCCCGAGAGCTGGGTCCAAAGACGCTGAGCCCAGAGCTCCACCGTGTCGGCGCGGAGGCGCTCCTCAGGCGCAAAGCGGGTCATTCCCTCGACCAGCTCCAAGATGCTGCGCTCTTGCGAAGCGTGGAGCCGGTGCGGACGGAGCGCCTGCTCGAGGGCGGTACGCAGCTGGGAAGAGAGCCGTTGATGCTCCAGCTCTCCCGGCGAGGTTGCGGCCAGCGGGCGGCCCACGAGGAGCTCTCCCAGCACGAGACCTAGGGCGTAGATGTCGCCCGGCGTGCCGTCCACCCCGCGAAAACGTTCAGGCGCCATGAACTTCACCGAGCCGAGCAGCAGCTCTTCGCTCTGTCCCTCCCGATCCTCAATGTCGGCCTTGGCCGTTCCAAAATCGAGGACCTTCACGGCCCCGTCCGGCGTGAGGCGTAGGTTGCTGGGCTTGATGTCGCGGTGGATGAGGCGGAGCGGCGCGCCCCCGTCACCGGAGGGCTGCTCCCAGGCACATCGGAGGAGAGAGGCGATCTCTTCGACGGCCGCCAGAGCCGCGCGGGGGGGCAGCCCGCCCGACGCCACCACCTTGCCGATATCGACCCCCTCCACGTACTCCATGATGATCGCCCAACCCGGATCGAGTCGGGACAAGGCGTAGATATTGACCACGGCTCGGTGCCGGATCCGGCCGAGCACGCGCGCTTCATCGCGCAGGCGACGCAGGGGCTCGTCTCCCGAGAAGCGCGTCGGATCGAGTAGCCTGATCGCC
>CANKTH010000050.1 GCA_947486185.1 Deltaproteobacteria bacterium | reverse complement strand
GGTCCCGCTGTTCGACTGAGAACACAAGTCCGGATCCAAGCTTGGCACAATGGATCTCCCACGAAGCCTGCGAGACCTGCTGCGCCTGCGCGTCAGCGGCCCGCTACGACAAGCAAGGTGAAGTCGGCGTCCGCGGGAGCCGAAACGTTGAGGATCACGATGTTCTCGAAACCCGCGGCCACGACGTCCTTGGCGACCTCAGACCTCGAAAGCGCGGACGGCGCCGAAAAGACCGCGTAACACGGCTCACAGTCGGTACGACGCCAGTCACTCGACCCGCTCGGGACCACCCGTCCGGCCTCCGGCCCCAGCGCCACCAGCTCGGCGTCAAGCAAGTCCGACTCCTTATCCCGCCCGATCAACGCCAGGACGCCGGGATTGCTACACGGTTCGCCCTTCGCACGCCGGATCTCGAGATCGGCCAGGATCGCTTCCGCCGCTGCACGTAGCGGCATGATTCCGCGCAACGGGCGTGGCGCGTAGTGCACCCAACGTCTGGGCCGCGCCCGAAGGCCGCTCAAGGCCTCGTCCAGATCGCTGGTGAGCGGCCACGCGCTGAATGTACCATCCCGATCCAGGAGCCCGGTCCGAGACATCGGCACCTGAAACAACCATGGGCCCAGCGTGAACCTCAGGCCAAGCGCCAGGAGCACCAGGCTCGCTGCATGACCAAGCCAGCGCAGCTCGCGAAGCGTGCTGACGCTCAACAGGCCCACTGGCGCCACGATCAACACGAGCAGGAGGGGCGCCGCGGGTAAGAAGTAACGCTCGTGAATTTGCGGAAAGGTAAGGATCCCACAGAAGACCGCGCACACCCCAACCGCGCTCACCAGGACCAGCGGTCGGCGCAGCGTCCAAGGTAACAGCGGCAAGCCGAACAGGAGGGCCCAGGCGTGGCTCGCGTATAGAAAGCTATGTTTGAACCAGGCCACGATACCGGCCACACCACCGAGAGCGATGGTGTCAGGGTACTGCTCGAGGATCGCCCGCCTCATCTCCATGATGTCGGGAAGCGCCGCCTGGTACCACACTGCCGAGGTCGCGGCGAGTAGCCAATAGAGCGTACCGTGGCCCAGCTCCCGCCAGGCCCCCGGCGGGCGTCGCCAGAGGAGTCGAAGGCCGAGAAAAAGATGGACCGCCGCCGCCGCGAGCGCCGGAAAAACGTTGCTCGTATGGGTGAGCACCGCGAGGCCCATCACCACACCGCCCACGAGGCCCATCCACCACCGGCTCTGGCCGGGCAGCGGCAGCAGCGCCACAGCGAGGACGAGAATACCCGCCTGTGGATTCGCCAACATGATCCGGCTTCGTTCAAACCAGAACATCGGGAAGCTCAGGGCCAGTGAGCCGGCGGCGAGCCCGAGCAGAGGGGTGAAGGACCGGCCGACCAACAACCCGACACCCAATACAAGGGCGCCCGTGTAGAGCGCCTGGACCTGGATCAGCGTCGCGAGCGAGGGCCCCAAGACCCAAAGGCCCAGGAAGCTCACCCAGAACAAACCCGGAGGATAGTAGCCGGGCCACAACCAGGCGTTCAAGCCACCGTCGCCGATGATCGCCCGCCACTGCAACATGGCCCGGAGCGCGTGCTCATGGGAGTGCTCGTCCAGCGGCGACCCGCCGTCCCCCGCGACCCAGAAGCTATGTTCAGCCGTGTAGGCGAGGGCCAACAGCCCCAGGAGAAACCAGGGTAAACGTGCCCAACGCCCGGAGCCGACGCCCTCCCGCCTGGGCGCCTCCGTCAACCGCCGAACCAACGGCAATTCGCTTCACCGAGGTAGTTCATCGCGCTACTGTTGGCATATCCCCAACCGAACTCGAACCCAGCGCTCTGGTCGAACCAGGTCGACGTGCCGTCTTCACCCAGGTCCACCTCGTAGAGCTCCGTGAAGGTGGCGATGTCCTCATACAATCCTGGATCGCAGGTGGTCAGGGCCTCGTCTACGTTGACGCTCGTATTGATGCCCACCTCGCAGGTCGGGCAATAGCTTGGCACGGCTTCGATCCAACGCGCGCTCCATACCACCTCACAGTCGGCTCCGCCCCGGGCCTTCCACGCCTCGTTGGCGATCAGGTACCAGATCTCCAGGCCAGTGCCGTCCAGATTGTACTGCCCGTAGTAGTAGGACTGCGCGCCCGCGACCGGGCTGCCCTCGAACTCCTGGCAGAGCGCGGCGGTGGGATCGATCTGATCACGCACTTCCGGCAGGTCGGCGTCCGCGTCGGTGTCCGAATCGGCGTCCGCATCGGCGTCCGTGTCGGTGTCGGTGTCCGCGTCGCCCTCCACGGCAGTGTCATCGGCGGGCGTCCCGGAGTCGGCGGCGGGTTTGTCGCCCGCGCAGGCGAAAAGCAGGGTGAGCAGCATAGGGAGCATCCTTACCTCCGCAGGGGTTCTAACCGACGTCCGGCTCGCGGCAGGCCGCCGGGCTAAGGTGCTTCATGCTTGTACTGATCATCAGCGCGCTGCTCCGCCTCGGCATCGGGTCCGCCGCGGCCCAGGACCTTCAGTTCAACTACGTGCCCGCGCCCAAGGCTAAGGAAAATCCTGCATTTATCATCACTCCCTCGCGGGCGATCGATGAGCTTTACGTCCAGATCACCGTGGGCGGCAAAACCCTCGAATTCACCCGCAAGAAGCTGGCCGCCGGCAGCACGCAGCGCTTCGAATGGCCGCGCGACACCGCGGTCACCCACGCCGACTGCTACGTGCTCGCCCGCTTCGCCGAAGGAGACGTGAGCGAGATCAACGTGCCCATCGACTATCGCTACGAAGTCCCCTTGAAGGTGGATCTCTCCAAGGCGAGCGCAGACATCAGCGCGCGAACGGTCACGGTCCACGTCACCGCTCCGGTGGACAGCGCGGACATCATTGCCTACGGAGCGCACAAATCCGAGCTGGACCGCAGCAGCATCTCGCTCTCCGGAGGGCCAGGCCCGGTGGTGGTGCCCTTCGTAGGCGACCCGGGCGAGGTGGTCCTGCTCGACGTGACCCTCAAAGCGGGAGGATCGTGGTCAGGGTTCACGTACTCGCCCTGGTTCCTCGACATCCCCCACGACGATGTCCGTTTCGAGTCGAACTCCGCGGAGATCCCCAGCACCGAGGTGTACAAACTGGAGGCGACGCTGCGTGAGCTCCAGGACGTCGTGGACAAATACGGGAGCGTCGTGCCCGTGAAGCTCTACGTCGCGGGCTGCACCGACACCGTGGGAGACGCCTCCCACAACCTCGATCTCTCGGGGCGACGCGCGCGGGCGATCGCGACATGGCTCAAGAACCACGGTTTCAGCCACCCGATCTACACCTACGGCTTCGGTGAGGCCCTGCTCGCGGTCCCTACCGGCGATCAGGTTGATCACGCCGCGAACCGCCGCGTCTTGTACATGGTAGGGAGCAACCCGCCGCCCGCCGGGTCCGGAGTGCCCCAGGTCAGCTGGCGAGCCATGTGAGACCGCGCGCCAGGCCGCCGGCGCCGGCCTGCGGATGACCTCGCGCGTCGCCTGTGGAGCAGGCGCGGGAGCTCGGACGCGCCGCTACCCGCCCCTCGACGGCCGGCGGCGGAGGAGGAGGAGGCCAGACAGGCCGGCGACGAGGACCCACAGTCTGGCGGCGCCCCCGGCGTCGGTGCCACAGCCGCAACCTTCGGGGGGCTTGGCGCTCTGCGAGTGGGGGGTAGCGGCAGCGCTGTCGCCCGGCCCGCCGCTGTCCTCCATCGCCTCCAACGCCGAAAGACAAGGCTCGACGGCTTCATCGTCGCTCCCAAGGCATACCAACACCTTGGTTGAGTCCTCGTCGAGCGTGGGGTTGCTCGCCACAAGCCAGTAGGACCCTTCGGGCAGCTCTCCGAACTCACGGACCCCAAGGCTCCCCGCCCAGGTGTCCAGCGCCGGCTCAAGCGCGCCCTCGTCGGCCTCCGCGTGAAGGCTGAAGGCCAGGTTTGGGGCCTCTTCAGCGAGCGCGAAGCGCAGCGGCCCCCCGCGGTGCTGGATCTCGACGTAGGTGCTGGCCAACGGGTAGAACCGGTAATCATCGGCCCACGACCGATCGCGGGCCTCTGCGGTCGGTGGGCCGATCGACGCCGCAAAACTGTAGCTCTCCATCAACCCGGCCCGCGGCCCAGTGGCGAGGTTCCACCGGGCGAACTCCGCCCATTCGACGCCGAGGTCTCCGCCATTTGCGGTCAGGACCGCGGCCATGTCGTCGCGGAAGGACGAACCGGACTCGGTAGCGAGCAGCAAGTCCGCCAAGATGTCGTCGCCGAACCGTTGGGTGAGGAAGGTCCACCACAGGGCCGTGCCGTAGGAAAAGGACGAGAGTCCGGATGGTGGCTGGTCGAGGCTGCGCGAGGGGTCGGCGAGGTAGGCGTCACATAGGTAGAGGAAATCAGTGTTACCCGGGTCAAATGCCCACTCACCCCAGGTTGCGGAGCCCTCGGACCACCAGGACTCCTCGCCCGCGTCATACGCCGCCTGGACGGCGTGAAACAGCTCGTGGGAGGTGAGGGTGCGTACCGCGTGGCCGAGGTCGCTGTAGCCATAGCCCGAAAAATCGTTCTCCATGGCGAAGTAGCCGTAACACTGGGACGCGCCGCCCACGTCGGTGCAACGTTCGGATACGAACTGGCCGTCCCCGATGCCGGCGAAATCGAGGAGGTAAGCGTCTACCGCCCCGTCGCCTCCCAACGAGCCGTCCGACACCGGCGGCCTCAGTCCGAGACCCGAATAGAACGCCAGCACCGCCTCTGCCGTCGAAGCGACCAACGCCGGGAAGTCGGGTACGCCGTCCGCATCGGCGTCCTCCAGCAAGGCCACATTCGGCCCACTCACGCTGTACCAGACCCGGACGGAGCCCGTGGCGCTGTCCAACGTGGCGATCTCGTCGCTCCGGTCGAAGCTGTGGGCCCCGGTGAGGTCTTCGGGTCGCGCGTGCGCCACGTCGACCACCGGCAACAAGAGCGTGATGACCTGTAGGATCATGGGATGAGTCATCTGCCTTCGCCTCCAACTCGGCCAGGTGAGCGCCGCCGCCAACCGAACACGCCGATGAAGCCCATCAGGGGCGCCCAGGTCCACCGCGTCGGCGCGCTGCTGTCGCATGCGCATCCGGCAGGCACCTCGCCCTCTTTCGGATCGTTCACCGCGACGATCTCGTCGCCACCGTGGAGCGCGTCCAGCACGCCGAGGGCCGAGAGGTTGCCGTAGCCGTAGATGGGGTGGTGTTCGGTCTCAGGCACATAGGGCGAGGGCGTCGCGGTAGACACCAGGAGCTCCCAGAGCTCCTCGCCTGACAGAGTAGGGTCCACCGACGCTGCCCAACCCGCGAGCCCGGCCGCGACGGGCGCGGCGCCGCTCGTGCCGCCAAAGTCCTCGATGACCGTGTTCTCCGGCCCCAAGGCGACCGAGGCACTTGGAGCGGCAATATCGATCGCATCGCCCTGGTTGGTGTACGCCGCCGGGTAGCCGTAGATGTCCGTCGCCGAGATACAGAGCACCTCCTCCATCGCCTGCATCTCGTGGGCCTCCACCTCCCGATCCTCGTTCCCCGCCGCGAAGACCACGAGCGCGCCCAGGCCGTCCCGCGAGCTGCTCGCGGCCTCCTGGATCGCCCGGCCCAGCATGTCGGGCACGGGCGTGGATGTCGTGAAGCCCCAGGAGTTGTTGATCACGGCGGCGTTGTTGGCAGAGGCGTGGCCAGAGGCCCGGATGTCAGCCGACATCACCACGCCCGCCTGGTCGCTCAAAAGGCGGATCGGGATCAGGGAGCACGCCGGGCACATGCCGACGATGCCGTTCTGGTTGTTCGCCCGAGCGGCGACCACGCCGGCGGTTGCGGTGCCGTGGACATCGCAGATGTCGTCCGAGCCATCGAGGCAGTATTCGCCAGGATCCGGCGAGGGATCGTCGTCATCGAACGCGGCGTCATAGGGCGCCACGACCGCGTCGACCAGGTCGGGGTGACGGATGTCGATGCCCGAGTCGATCACGGCCACCCGCACTTCCGGGCTGCCCAGCGAAACCGCATAAAGCTCTTCCATCCCCAGCCCTTCGAGGTACCACTGGTTCCCGTAGGCCGGATCGTCGAAGGCAGCCCGGCGCCGGGGGAGCTGTACATCGGGCATCACGTCGCGCACCCCGGGTTGACCGAGCCACTTCCAGGCGTCCTCTACCGGGCGCTCCGAGCGGATCCGCCAGTAACGACCACCCAGATGTTCGGCGCCGGGCGGCGGGCGCGTTCCGGGGTCGAGATCGAGCACCACCGCCGGGCCGACCGCCAGCACCACGCCTGGCACCAGCTCCCAGCTCGGGAGCTCCCCTTGCAGCGGCGCTGGGCGAGGAAGAACGCTGGGGTCGAGCCGGAAGCCCAGAAGAGGCGTGACGACGAGGAGCCAGGCTGGTGAACGCATCGGGAGCAGGATAGCCCGGCGCCGGGAGGGGGACATGCGCGTACTCATGTGGTTGACAGTTCTCTCGGCATGCTCGGACAAAGGTAGCGAGTCCAGCGCGCCGGCCACCGACGACAGCGCTTCAAGCGGCACGGTGGTCGAGGCGGTCTGCACGGAGCCCACGGAGGTAGGCTGCGTCGACGAGATGATCCTCGATCTCTCGCTCCAGGACGAGGTGAGCGAAGGCGAGATCAGCTCCGAGTCCGACGGCGATGACACCGTCACCGACGTTGACGCCACCGCCGGCGGCTACTCCGCAGCGCCTAGGAACCCCTGGATCTATGTGAAGTTTACTGCGGACGGGGCCAGCAAGGTGGAGATCGACGACGAGGCCGCCCTGGAGAGCATGGACTGGGACATGGCGCTCAAGCGTTACATCATCCGGCTCAATTCCAAGGACAGCGGGCCATCGTGTGTGAGCAGCGCCGCGATGTTCGGCTTTGACTACGCCGAGCTCGACTCGGTGCCCGAGGGGTTGGTGTGGCAGCAAGACGACTTCTACAGTGACAGCTGTGGTCTCGCGGTCGACTCGATTGGGGGCGCCCAGACGGCAATGGCGCCCTGGTGGGAGTACTCCCAATGCGTAGGCGCCACCGGAGTGCCCTTCTTCGTCCAGCTGGCCGACGGCAACGTGCTGAAGCTGGCTGTCGAGAAGTACTACGAGGACCAGGACGTCCAGGACGAGTGTAACGAGACCGGCAGCGTACCGATGGGCTCAGAAGGCGGCTATATACGGCTCCGCTGGCAGATGCTGGACTGAATCCACACGGTCCCCCGCCCGCTCGCGGAACGCCCCACGGAGGGCCCGCTCCCGGGCGCGGGCGAGCCTCCGACGCTCGGCGCGCTCACCGCACACCCGACCGCCCGCACTCGCGCAACACCGTGTTAGCGCCGCGGGATGTGGCCGCTCTTCTTCGCCGTCATCGGCTGTACCGACCCGAGCACCCAGGCGCCTCCACCCAAGGACAGCGCCACCCCGGTGCCCGACGCCTGTCCTGACGGCGCCTGGCCCGATCCACCAGCCGCCTGGACCCAGGCGAACCCACTAAAATCTGGGGATATCCGTTATTTTGCCTCGACGCCTTCCCGCCCCGAAGAGGTCTGGGCCGGCAGCAGCATCGGGGGCCTGCTCCGGTCCAATGACGGCGGAGAAAGTTGGACCTTCCTGGCTCCGGAGGCCCCTCCGCACGCGGAGGGCGATCTGCTGATCGACCCGTCACGCCCCGGTGGGGTCTACTACTCGGGCGGTCCTGCGATCTACGCGGAGGGCGATCACACCGTCACGTTGAGCCTCGGGTCTTCGATCTACGAAGAACGCGTGCGCGCCTTCACCTTCGCAGCGTCCGGGGCGCTGCTCGCTATCAACGCCGCCGCCGAGCTTTATCAGAGCTTCGACCAGGGCATCAGCTGGGAGCGGCGGAGCACGCTTCCGATCGGCGGCGACACACAGCCGGATGTGCCCGAGCCTCCGATGGACTCCTATAGCGCACGGGAGCTGGAGGAGAGCTTTTGGAGCCTCGGAACGACCCTGTCGGGCGCCGTCATCGCCGCGCGGCACGGCGGCGCGGTCTATCGCTCCTACGACCTGGACACATGGGAAGAAGTACACAGCGGCCCCGCATATGTCACCGCGTTCGCGGTGGCCGGCCAGGAGCTGTGGCTCGCGGTGGGGAGCGAGGTATATCGATCGACCGATGACGGCGCAACTTGGGCGTTGAGCCTTGTATTTCCCGAGGATGTCGTCGCACTCGACCTTAGCGCCGACGGCGAGCCACTGTTCGCGACCAGCACGGCGGCAAAGCTGGGTATGGCGGGCGCGCTGGTGCCTGTCGGCGGACACGGCATCATGAGCGTTGGCTTCACCGGAGACGGCATTCCCCTGGTGGGCGACCGGGAAGGGATCTACCGGTCAGAGGACGTCGGAGCTAGCTGGATCCCCTCGGACGCCAACCTGGAGGCGGATGATCCGGCGGTCCTCGGCCTGCACCCGACCTGTCCCGGGCTGCTCATCACCGGGACCTGGTGCACCCGTGGGCTCTATCGTTCCACCGACGGCGGCCGGACCAATCACCATGAGCTCGAGACGCGGGCCCACTACGTCATGGTGGCGACGGCCAACGAGGACCGCATCGAAGATCAGTGGGTCACCTCGGATGAGTCGCTCTGGTACTCATCCAACTTCGGCGTGGATTGGGAGGACCGGGCGCCCGGGCCGCTGCACCTGCACGCGCTCGCGATCCACCCGGACAACCCGGACTATGTGCTCATCGGTTCGGTAGGCTCGGGCGAGGACCCAGACGACAGTGGCCGGGTCTACTGGAGCGACGACGCGGGCAGAAGCTGGGCGCCCGCCGCAGGCCTGCCGACCACGACAGGATCGGCGCATGCCCTGGCTTTCTGGCCCGACGATCCCGACAGTGTCCTGCTGGCAACCCACCGCGGCGGCATCTTCCACACCGAGGGCGACGGCATCGGCCTCTTCCGCTCGGAGGACGCCGGAAAGAGTTGGGTTCCCGTGCCGGGTATGCCCGAGCCCAACCTACGAATGCTGCGCATCTGTAACGACGCGTGGGCGGTGGGCGAGTCGGAGGTCTACCGATCCACGGACCGCGGGGAGACCTGGGTTCCGGTGCTGGCGGGCGATTGGCTGGCCCTCGCCTGTCACGGAGACCGTGTCGTGGTGGCAGGGCTCGCGGACGCCCGCCGCTCCGAAGACGGCGGAGAAAGCTGGGAGGACTGGAGCACGGGCTTCGGTGAGATTCGGCGGGACACTGGCTTTGGCGAGCTGCAGTTCACCCGCGACGGCCGCCTGGTGTACCTCGCGCGCACCACCGACGGCACCTGGTACCGCGGCTGGTGAGCCTCTTCCGATGGCAGGGCCGGTGATGCCGGATAGACGCCCCAGATGTGGTTGCTCCTCGCCTGCTCGGCCTCGGACGTCGATGAGAAAGAGGCCGCGCGCGCTCGCGAAGCGGCGGCCCACGCGGATCTTCGTGGGCGTGAGCGGTACTCGCCCGCTCCGGCGGTCGGCAAGCCCGCCCCCGATCCGGCCCTGATCGGCCTCTCCCGCCCCGAATCGGTGCTTCACGATCCGCTCGCGGACCTCTACCTCATCAGCAACGTGAACGGCGTCCCCTTCGAGAAGGACAACAACGGGTTCATCAGCCTCGCCTCGCCGGCGGGCGAGCTCAAAAATCTGAAGTGGATCGCCGGAGGTTCGGGCGGAGTCACGCTGCACGCTCCTAAAGGTACCGGCCTGGTCGGTCGGGACCTGTACGTCAGCGACATCGACACGGTGCGTGTATTCGACGCCGACTCCGGAGCTCCAAAGCGAGAAATCAGCGTGGACAGCGCCTCTTTCCTCAACGACATCGCGGTCAGCGCCGCGGGGCGGGTGTTCGTCAGCGACACGGGAATCGGGGCCACCGGGCCCACCGGCACGGACACCATCTGGGAAATTGTGGGGAGTGAGGCCAAGGTATTTGCGAAGGGGCCCGAGCTCCACGGGCCGAACGGCCTCTTCGTCGACGGAGAGACCCTCCGCGTGGCGACGTGGAACGCGCGCGAGATCCAAGGCTTTTTGCTCGATGGATCGCCGGCTCCTCCCCTCGCGCTCGCGTCGAGCCAGCTGGACGGTCTGACCGCTGGCCCGGACGGGCAGCTCTACGTGTCGAGCTGGGAGGCAGGCGGGGTGCTCCAGCCCGGTCGGGCGCCCGAGCTCTGGAGAAACGCCCTTCCATCGGCAGCGGACATCGGCGTGGACCTCGGCCGGAACCGCCTCCTGGTGCCGCTCATGGAGGCTGGCACCGTCGTCTTCCTCCCGCTTCACCAGGCGCCGGGCACCGAAGAGGCGGCCGCGCCACAGGCTGTGCCCGCCCCCGCACCGGCGGCGGGACAACGTTAAGCGCTCTCCGAGGTGGCCCCTGTCCGCGCCTGTCTACAGTCCAAAGCTCGATGCTGCGGTCGCTTTTGCGATGCAGGCCTTTCGCACCCGCGTCCGGAAGGGCACGCGGATCCCCTACGTCACGCACCTCTTGTCGGTGATGTGCACCGTCGGCGAGTACGGGGGCGACGAGGAGCAGATGATGGCCGCGGTGCTCCACGATTGGCTGGAAGACATCGATGGCGCCACGGTGGACGAGCTCCACGGACATTTTGGGGCGCGGGTCGCCCGGCTCGTACACGGCCTGTCAGACAGCGTGGGGCACCCCAAGCCACCCTGGCGCGAACGGAAGCTCCGTTATCTCGCCCAACTTCGGGATGAGCCCGCCGAGCTCAAGCTCATCTCAGCGGCGGACAAGCTCCACAACTGTAACAGCATCCGACGCGACCTCGAGTTCGTGGGTGAGGCGGTCTGGTCCCGCTTCAGCTCCGGACGCGACGACAGCCTCTGGTACTACGAAGAGGTGGTGACCGCCCTCGGCCATGGTTGGGATCACCCCTTACATCGCCGTCTTGTCGCCGATGTGGAGGCGATGCTCCGGGAGGCGCGCGACGCGCACGAGGCTGCCGCGGGCCCGCGGTTGGAGGTGGTGATGTGCCGCACCTCGGTGGCGCGGTTGGCTCCGGAGTTGGAGGCGAAGATCGGCGCTGCCGGAGGCCGGCTCGGGTTGGTGGACTGTTTTGACCGTTGTGAGATCTGCGAGCGCTCGGTGCTCGCCCGCCTCGACGGCACGATGGCGCGGTTTCGAACCTCGGCTGAGCTGCTTGAAGCGGTCACGGCCCTGAGGGAAGCACAATAACCGCTCCTCCGGCCCCGTCGTGGCGCCTGGCCCGGCTGGCGGGCGGCCTGGGCGCGCTGGCGGTCATTGCCGGAGCTTTCGGCGCACATGCGCTCAAACACCAGGTCACCGCAGAGCGTCTGGCCACGTGGGAGACGGCGGCGCGCTACCAGCTCATCCATGCCGTGGTGCTCCTCGTCCTCGGGGCCTGGCCCGGCCTGCGCGCGATCACGCCGCGGCTGCTGCTGGCGGGTATCCTCGTGTTTTCGGGGAGCCTCTACACCCTGGTGCTCACCGACGTCGGCTGGTTCGGGGCGATTACGCCGCTGGGTGGCCTGTGTCTGATCGCGGGGTGGGCCTCCTTGTTATGGGGACCGAAACCATGTTGACCGCTTACATTTTTTGCCTCGGCTTCTCGGGGGTGCTCCTCGCCGCCTCGGTGATAGGCGGGAGCAAAGACCAGGATGGCGCGGGGGACGGCGGTCACGACCACGACCACGATCACGATCACGACGCGGGGAGCGACGACGCGGCGGGCCACGCCCACGACCTGCACTCGGGGCACGAAGACGCCCTCCACGCCGCCGGAAGTCACGTGGTGGGGTCCGATGGGATCGGCACCGCGCTGCGCGCCACGCTGCTGTCGATCCGCTTCTGGACCTTTGCCAGCGCCGCTTTCGGGCTCACGGGCGCGCTTCTGACCGTACAGGACTTCGACCCGGCGCTCACCTCGGCGCTGGCGGTGTTCATGGGGCTCCTGTGCGGCAGCGGCGTCTCCGCGGTGATGTGGTATCTGCGGCGGGCGCAGGCCAGCGGCACGGTGAAGATGGACGGACTGGCCGGCCGCGACGCCGAGATCGTCCTGTCGGTGGGCCCCGACAAGATCGGGAAGGTCCGCCTGACCCACATGGATCAGATCATCGAGCTCCCCGCGCGCACCTCGGAGGCGACGCTGATGGACCGACGTGAGAAGGTGCTGATCGTCGAAGTACGCGACGGCATCGCCGAGATCACCTCGACCCGACCCCAGCGTCCCCCACGTCAGCCGGTAGCGGAGTAAGCTCCTCTTCTTCCCGATTTCTCCTCCGACCAAGGTTCAAATGGACGACTTATTCACCGGTATGTTGGCGACGCTCGGGGGCGGTGGCTGCCTGGGCGTCATCTTCCTGGGCCTGCTGCTCTGGGTCCGCTACTATCTCTGGATCGGGCGCCCCAACGAGGTGCTGATCTTTTCAGGTAGCCAAAGGAAGATGGCTGACGGGAGCTCGGTCGGCTACCGCGTGAAGATCGCGGGTTGGTCGCTGCAGACCCCCTTCCTCGAGAAGGTCGACCAGATGGATCTCGGGTGCATCCCGCTCGATCTGCACGTGACCAACGCGTACTCCAAGGGCGGCATCCCCCTGAACCTGCACGCGATCGCCAACGTCAAGATCTCGAGCGACCGGAAGGTCATCCCCAACGCGATCGAGCGCTTTCTGGGCGTAGACCCTGGCGAGGTCCGAAAGGTGGCGAAAGAGACCCTCGAGGGCCACCTGCGCGGCGTGCTCGCCCAGCTCACACCTGAGGAGGTGAACGAAGATCGCCTGAAGTTCGCCAACGAGCTCACCGACGAGGCCGAGGCGGACCTCGCGAAGCTCGGGCTTCAGCTCGACACGCTCCGTGTGCTCAACGTCACCGACGACGTCAAGTACCTCAACAGCATCGGTCGTGAGCGTATCGCCAACGTGCTGATGGTCGCCGACATCGCTGAGTCGGCCGCCAAAGCCGAGGCCGATCAGGTTTCGGCTCAGTCCAACCAGCAGGCCAAGATCGCGATCGAGACCGCCGAGATGGCCGTCGTTCAGCGTGAGAATGAGTTTCGCAAGATCAAGGCGGAGTTCGAGGCCAACGTCAGGTCCGAGGAAGAGCGGACCCTCCAGATCGCGGCACAAGCGCGCGCTGAGGCTGAGCAGGAGCTTCAAGGCCTCAGAAAACGCCTCGAGGAGCTGCGGCTTCAGGCGGAGATGGTACTCCCGGCGCATGCGCAGCAGCGCGCCTCGGCACTCCGGGCGCGCGGAGACGCGGCGGATATCGCCGAAGACGGTGCGGCCAAAGCCGACGTGTTGCGGATGCTCACCGAGACCTGGCGCAAGGCGGGACCGGACGCGCGCGACATCGTGCTGATCCAGCAGCTGGAGGCGATCGTCGAGACCGTGTCCGCAAGCGTGCGGAACATCGAGATCGGTGAGGTCAACCTCCTGGATCGCGGGGACGGCCGAGCGCTCGCGGCGTTCGTAGGCGGCTTCCCCGCCACGGTCACCCAGGTGTTGAGCGAGATGACGCAAGCTACCGGGGTCAACGTGCCGCAGATCCTTTCCACCTCCAGCCGTGAGAAGAACTGATGGGAGAGCTGTTCGGTGGAGCCGTGTCGCTCCTGTTTGTCCTCGGGTTTGTGGTGGTCGTCTTGATGCTGACCGTCAAGAACATCCTCTGGTTGTGTGGGCCCAACGAAGTGCTCGTGTTCTCCGGTCAGGGCGAGCGCGGCTATCGAATCATCAAGGGTGGCCGCGGGTACCGCACACCCCTGTTTGAGAAGGTGGATCGTATGGATCTCACCAACATGCCTATCGAGATCAGCGTCAACAACGCCTACTCGAAAGGCGGCATCCCGCTCACGGTGCAGGGGGTGGCCAACGTCAAGATCGCCAGCTACGAGCCGGCGATCAACAATGCCATCGAGCGTTTCCTCGGCCTCGACCGTGCGAAGATCATGCAGATCGCCAAGGACACCCTGGAGGGCAACCTGCGTGGTGTGCTCGCCCAGCTCACCCCCGAACAGGTCAACCAGGACAAGAACGCTTTCGCCGAGCAGCTGTTGGCCGAAGCCGAGCATGACCTCACCAAACTCGGCCTCACGCTCGACAACCTCAAGATCCAGAACGTCACCGACGAGAAGGGTTACCTCAACAGCATCGGACGTAAACAGTCGGCCGACCTCAACGCACGCGCGCGCATCGCCGAGGTACAAGCCAAGACCCAGTCGGCCGTCAAGGACGCTTCCAACCGCCAGCGCGCCCGGATCCAGGAGATCGACTCCGCGATCGAGGTCACGCGCGCCGAGACGGATCGGCGAGTCGCCGACACCCTGTCTCGACGGAACGCGCTGGTCGCCGAGGAGATCGGCAGGGTGAAGACAGCGATCGCCAAGGCCGAATCCGAGCTCAAGGTGCGTGAGGCGCAGGTCGAGCAGGCCCGACGCCAGCTCGAAGCCGACGTGATCGCGCCGGCCGAGGCCGAGATGGAGGCCAAGCTCTCTCAAGCGCGCGGCGCCGCGGCGCAGATCATCGAGGAGGGCAAGGCCAACAACCGGGTGCTCGAGCAGATGATCGAGACGTGGCAGTCGGGCGGCGAGAACTCCCGCGACATCTTCCTCATGCAGAAGCTCCGCACCACGCTCGGGAGCCTCGTCAGCACCATCGGCCACGTCAAAGTGCACAAACTCACGGTGCTGCCCCCCGACGCACACTCCAGCGCCCGGAATCTCCTCACGCTGAACGAAGAGATCAAGGGCGCGATCGGCGTGGACGTCTCACAGGTCCTCGATCGCCTGGGATCCCGGCCCACCGAGAGCGCCCAAGTCAAGCAGGTCCCGCGTAGCTGAGCGTTTCCCCCCACGGAGCCCCCATCGAGACCCTCTTCGGCAACACCGAGGGCCTGAAGCCGAGTGAAAACAAGGCGTTGCAGGCCCTCTATACTCGGCGAGTGCCCGCCGACCGCTTTGTCCAGCCCGAGCTCGCACGCCGACTCTGTGAGCTCTCGCGACAGGCCGGCCGCCAGATTGGGCTGCTGATCGACCGTAACGGCGTGATCGACAAGGTGATCGTCGGGGACGCCCACCAGCTCTTCATCCCCGATCTCGGCCGTGAACGCGCCGGTCGCAGTCGTTTCAGGGGCTTGCGCCTGGTGCACACCCATCTCCGCGCGGAGGGCTTGTCGCACGACGACCTCACCGACCTGAGCCTGCTCAGGCTGGACGCGATCGTGGTCCTGCTCGCCGGTGAAGACGGGCTTCCAACCTCGATCGAGGTCGGTCACCTGCTGCCGCCCGGCTCGGCGGAGATGTGGCGGGTGGATCGATACCCGCAGCTCGGGGCGCTGAACGAAGACTTCCAGGCCTTCATCCGAGACCTCGAGGCGCAGTTTGGCGAGAACAACAAGATTCGCCTGCCGGGCCAGGAGGCGGCCCTGCTGGTGAGCGTGACCACGGGTGATGCCCGGAGCGCCCGAGACTCGCTCGAAGAGCTCGGCCGGCTGGCCGGCACCGCGGGGCTCCTGGTGCTCGACCAGGTGCTACAGGTCCGCCGGGAGCTGGACGGCCGGACCCTGATCGGCTCGGGGAAGCTCAAAGAGCTCATGTTACGTTGTATGCACTCCGGTGCGGAGGTGTTGGTCTTCGATCAGGACCTTTCGCCCTCCCAGCTGCGGAACATCGCCACCGAGACCGAGCTCAAGGTCCTCGATCGTACCCAGCTGATCCTCGACATCTTCGCGCAGCGCGCGACAACGCGCGAGGGGAAGCTCCAGGTCGAGCTGGCGCAGCTCCGTTACCGAAAGCCCAGGCTCGCGCTCATGACCACCGCGATGAGCCGGCTGACCGGTGGCATCGGCGGACGCGGTCCCGGCGAGACCAAGCTCGAGATCAACCGTCGCCGCGCGGACGAGCGCCTGCATCGGGTGGAGAAGCAACTCAAGGACATCGCCAGTGAACGGAACATGCGCCGTGCCCGCCGGCGCCGGGTCGGGCTCCCGCTCGTCGCGATCATCGGCTACACCAACGCCGGCAAATCGACCCTGCTCAACCGGATGACCCAAAGCAGCGTGGACGCCGAAGACAAGCTGTTCGCCACCCTCGATCCCACGTCGCGGCGAATGCGCTTCCCCGAGGAGCGCGAGATCATCCTGACGGACACCGTTGGGTTCATCCGCCGGCTCCCCAAAGACCTGCTCCACGCCTTCAGGAGCACGCTGGACGAGGCGTTGGACGCAGATCTTCTACTCCATGTCCTGAACGCCGCCGACCCCGAGATCGAGATCCACAAGGCGACGGTCGACGAGGTGTGCCGTTCGCTTGGGGCGGCGGAGACGCCCGTGATGGTGGTGCTCAATCAGATCGACCGGGCGGATGTCGACCGGGTCCACGCGCTCACCGAGACCTGGGAGGCGAGCGCCGTGAGCGCGGTGACCGGCGAGGGGCTGCCCGCGCTGATGGAGCGTATTGAACGGGTCCTGTTCCGCGAGGCGCGCGCCGAAGCGTGGAGCCGCCGGGCTGAGGTCACGGTAGGCGAAGACGAGACCGCTATCGAAGAAGCGGAAGCGCCCTGTGAGGTCTACGATCTGGAAGAGGGACCGGCGACCTGAAGAACCTGGCATCTCGACATAGGCCGATCGACGGTAGAGCGCCGACTTCTTCGCATCCCGCTGGTGGCGCCGTCGGCATCGGCATCGACATGGTCACCGGTCATCGAAATCGGTATCGATAGGTCAAACCTGCCACGATGACGATACCGTCTTCGATGTCGTCAACGATGTCGCCCCTCGATGCCGAAGACGACGAAGACGACGAAGACGACGAAGACGACGAAGACTCGGGGCGCGGGGGAAACGACGGGTCGCCGAAGATCGTCGACTACCATAGCGACTGTACCGAAGATCCTGTCTGTTACTGGAGGGTGGACGCAGACGCACACCAACTTCAGCCTCGCCACCTGCGATAGTCCTGGCTGCGTGGAGCGCGAGGAGATCGCGCTGACCGCCGTTGACGACTTACGGGATCAGGTCAACATCGTCGCTACGTTCTTCAACACCTCGGGTGCCTTCGCCGATTGTGCCGCCGGCGGGGACCAACCCACCTGCTCCTTGGCCTGCGGCTGTACGGGAGCCGAGAGCATCCAGCGGCCGGAACCAGCGCTGGCCGCCACCTGCTGCGCTTGCACTCGGGCGGCACTTCAGGTAGTCTCGCGCCGCCTTAGGAGACGCTTCATGAAAAAAATCTTCCTTCTCTCCCTCTCGGCGGCCACCCTGGCCGGCTGCTCCAGCGGTACCTGCGACACCGGGGACTCCTCGTGTAAGGGCGGCGGCGGCACCCCCAGCATCGTGAACTATTACGGTGACTGCAGCGAGGACACCACCTGCTACTGGGGCGTCGATGCGGACGCGTCGATCGGCACCGTCGAGGTCATCATCATTGAGACCGGTGATCCGACCTTCAGCTGCGGCCCGGACAAGGCGCTCGAGTGTGGCGTGTGGACGGAGACCCACACCAACTTCAGCCTCGCCACCTGCAACAGCACTGGCTGCGTGGAGCGGAAGGAGATCGCGCTCAGCGTCGTGGACGACTTGAACGACCAGGTCAACAATAGCTCCACGCTGTTCAACTCCGACGCGGAGCTCGGCCAGGTGACCTACATGTTCACCATCACCGACACCTCGGGCGCCTTCGCCGACTGTGTCGTCGATGGGCACAACCCGTCCTACTTCTCTTCGTCCGGCTGCAACTGATCGTCTCTGAATCAGCGGAAGCTCGGGGCCCATCGCGTTGGCGTTGGGCCCCGTTTTTTTGCGTTGCCGCGTGCCGGCTGCAACAGCCGCCGCTGATCCTGACCGAGGCCGCTGACGTGCCCACGGCGCTTGAGAGCGTGGAGGTCGACTGCGACCTCGACAACGCAAAATGGAGCTTTGACGTCACCACTGCGGGATGGAGCGGCGGTGGTGAGGTCCTGATGTCGCGAGACGGGGACTACCTGGAGATCCACCACATGCCTTCCGTCGAGGCGACCCGGGACGGGACGGCCGACCGTCTCAGCCTCACCCTCTCGGTGCTCGCCGACTGGCGCGACGTCACCCCAGGTTCGAGCACGATCTTCAACTGTGCCGAGCCGGGGCTCGCCGGGCTCTTGCGGGTCTTCCATCGCGACGGGGAAGAGGTCGCCGGCTGCGCGGCATTCGGCGTCGACGCCACGATCTGGCAGACGTGGCGTACGGACTACCGCTGCGAGGTCGAGGTCGTGGTGGACCGCGAGCACACCACCGAGACCGGCGACGGCTGAAGTCCCGGGCGTACTCAGCCCCTGGCGCTCAGCCGATGCGCAAGATCCAACGCCGCGCACATGCTGTCCGGACGCGCGCTGCCGGTTCCCACCAGCTCGTAGGCGGTGCCATGGTCCACGCTCGTGCGGATGATCGGCAAACCAAGTGTCCAGTTGACGAGTCGGCCAAAATCGCCCCGCTTGAGCGGGACCAGCCCCTGGTCGTGGTACATCGCCACGATCAGGTCTGCCGCGCCCGGCCGGGTGAAGGCGGTCTCCGCGGAGATCGGCCCCATCACGTCGATGCCGAGCCCGCGCGCGTCCGCGACGGCCGGAGCGATCTCGTCGATCTCCTCACGGCCGAGCCGGCCCGACTCGCCGGCGTGGGGGTTGAGCCCGGTGACCATCAGGCGCGGTCGCGATAGCCCAAGCTGTTCCACAAGCGCCTGGTGCGCCACCTTGATCACATTGAGCACTCGCGTTCGGGTCACCGCGGCGGGCACGTCGCGGAGCGCCAGGTGGACGGTG
Source organism: Deltaproteobacteria bacterium (assembly GCA_947486185.1). Lineage (GTDB taxonomy): Bacteria > Myxococcota_A > UBA796 > UBA796 > SXON01 > CANKTH01. The sequence continues at coordinate 13,298 of CANKTH010000050.1, read as the reverse complement.
ACCAGAGCAACACGAAAAACTCCGCCTTCAAAGGCCATCACCGGCTCGGGTACGCCACAGAGCTCGCCCAGGAACTCCGTGTGCCCCGGGTGCACGAAGCCCCGTTCAGCCAGCTTCGCCTTGTGGATTGGACCGGTCACCAGCGCACGGGCAAGCCCGCTCCGGCACAACTCCACCCCCAGCCGAACCGCTGCCAACTCGACCGGCTCCCCCGGCGGTGGCTCCCAGACGCGTAGAACACCGGGTTCACGGGGCACCCGCAGGTGCTCCACCCTCCGCACCCGAGGATGGGCCCGCGACACCGCTTGAGCGTGGCCGATGAGCACCACGTCCAGCTCCGAACCGGCGACCGCGGACGCGGCGACCTCGGGGCCGATTCCATCCGGATCACCCGGGCAGAGGACCAGCGGTCTCACGGGCTGGCGGCCGCCGGCGGCGTCAACAACACCCGCACCGACGCTTCACGACGCGCCTGCACTGCCCAGCGCTCACGCTCGTCTTCGATACGGGTCTGAAAGATGGCATATGAAAGTTGCTCTTTCATGCTCTCGTACTCGGCGCCTCCCGCCTCCAGCGCCACTACCCGGAGCAGGATGACGCCAGTCGGCAGCACCACCGGCTCAGCGACCTCACCGGGCGCGGTCGCGAACACGACGCGATCGACCGCGGGCAGCAGTTGGCCCGGCTTGATCGTGCCCATGTCGCCGCCCTGTGCCCCGTAAGGCCCCATGTCGTTGGCCCGGGCGAGCTCCGAAAAATCGGCTCCCGCCTTTGCTTGTTCACGGAGGGACTGTGCGCGGGCGTGGACCTCGTTGCGCGCCGCCTCGTCCGCGCCCGTGGGGTACAGCAGCAGGATCGCCTGAACGCGCGCGCTGCGAGGCGCATCCGCCGTGGCCCGCAGCCACGCATCCCGGATTTCATCCTCGGAGATCGTGACCCGCGGCCGCAGCACGGACTGCGCGAACTTCATCTCCCGGAGCTCCTCCCGGAGCTCCGAGCGGTAGGTGTCCCAAGGCATACCCGATGCTTCGACCTCACGCCGCAGCGTGTCGCGGTCGAGCCCATTCCGGGAAGCGATGTCATCGATCGAACGATCGAGCTCCGTCTCTTCGACGTCGAGGTCGAGCCGACGCACCACCTGCTCCACGAGCTCGCGATCGATGAGCTGGTCGAGCACCTCGAGCTCCGCCTTGAGCCGTTGGCCCTCGTCGTTGGCCGCCGCCGTGTTGATGTAGTCGCCGCCGAGCTCGTAAACCTCACTCAAGGTCACGATCTCGTCGTCCACTACCGCGGCGACCCGATCAACCAGCGCTCCGGCCCACGCGAACGCGAGCAGGCAGAGGATCACGGATTCTTCTTCTCTTCACCCTTACCGGCCGGGCCACCGGGGGGCATCCCCGGGAGGCCACCACCTGCCGCGGGACCTGCGCCCGGCGCCGGCATCCCCGCAGTGGCGGGCGCCATCGGCGCGCCACCTTCGGGCATCGGCATCCGCAGGCCTTCGCCCTCCTCACCCGGCTCGCCTTCACCCTCTTCGCCCGGCTCGCCACCCATAGCACCACCAAGCGCCCGGCGCGAGCTCTTGATCTCGAGCGCCTGAAGCTTGGCCTCGTCCACCTTGATGTCGGCGCCCTGCTTGAGCTTGGCGACGTAGTCGTCGTAGAGCTCCTTCATCTTCTCGTTCTTGACCGTGCGCAGCACCGAGCCCTTCATCTGCTGGAAGGTGCGGTCCACACGCTCACGCTTGGTGGCGACCTGAACGACGTTGTAGCCCTCGGAGTTCTTGAACACCTCGGAGATCTGGCCGACCTGGAGCGTGAAGGCCATGTCGACGATCGCGGGATCCAAGCCCGGCTTACCCTCTTTGGCCACGAAGCCCACATCGCCGCCGCGGCGCTTGTACATGTCCTCAGACACCCGGGCGGCGACGTCCTTGAAGGAGTCCGGGTTGGCGGACACCTCCGCGCGGACCTTTTCGGCCTCGGCCTTGGCCTGGGCGTCGGGACGCGCTTCGGTCACCTTGATGAGGATCCGCTTGATCTGCACCTTCTCGGGGACGACAAACTCGTCCTTGTGCTGATCGTAGTAGGCCTGGAGCACCTCGTCGGTGAAGTCACTGTTCCGCACTGAGGCGTAGACTTCGTCGCGGACGAGCGTGGTGACCATGACCTTCTGGACCTTGGGGTCCTTGTCGAGTCCCTGCTGAAGCGCCTTGGAGTAAAGCAGCTTTTCGTCCACAAGGCCGTCGAGGACCTCCTTCTTCTCCTCGACGGAGAGGGCGTCCCCCGACGCCGGAGACTTACGCGCGGCCGCCTGTTCGAACTCCTTGGAGCCTACGACGATGCCGTTGACGGTGGCGAGGGTCTCCCCGAGATCAGGGCCCGCCGCCTGGGCTTCCGGGCCCTTGGCCCCCCCTTCAGAACCTTCGCACGCGACACCGGCAAGACAGAGCAGGACCACGGCAGAACGAATGAACAAACGCAAGGTGCCTCCAACACGGGAATACAGGACCGGCCGACTATCACAAACGCACCGGCCGGCAACGCCTCAACGACAAACCGCGACGTGTACACCCGCTTTATGCCACTCGTCCCCCCGCACGCCGGATACAGGGTCGGATGGCGTCCGCCCAGTCCCCCCAGAGCCGTGTGCTGCGCGGTTCGCTACGTGTCCGCTTGCTCCTTGCCTTCTCGGTGGCGCTGGCGTTGTTCGCGGCCACCCAGGCCTGGCAGGTGGTCCGACTCCGACGGATCGGCGCCGCGCTCGACGTGGTGAGCCACGTGTACCTGCCGCTCACCAGGCTGACGGCGCGGATGGACGCTGCGGCCGAGTCTCGGCATCCGGAACGATTACCCACGTTGATCGGCGACGCGCGCCTCCTCGTCGCCCGCGCCGGTCCACCTGACGCCGAAGAGGCCGCGGCGCTCGCCGCGATGACACGCCAGCTGAACGGTCTCGAAGAGAGCTTGGGCAGCGGACCTGACCCGGACGGCGGCGACAATGCGCCTCTGACCGACACGATCGGGCGCCTGTCCACCCTCGTCGACGGTCGGGTCGCAGTGATCAGCGAACGCGCGGCGCGTCAGCACGAACGTACCTTACGCGGCACCCTCCTCCTGACGATCGTCTCACTCGCGGTGGGGGCCGCCGTCCTCGTCGCCTCCACCCGCGCGCTCAAGCCGATCCACGAGCTGACGCTACGGGTACGGCGCTTGGCGGCGGGCGAAGCACCGGGCCCGCTCACGGTGGCTGGCGACGACGAGATCGCCGTATTGGCGCGGGCATTCGGACAGATGGCCACGGCGGTGGCGGAACGAGACCAAGAGCTCATGGCGCTCTCCGACTATCTACGCCGAGTCCTCGACCAGATCACCGCGGCGGTGGTGGTGCAGGAGGGCGCAGAGCTGAGGGTGACCAACGCTTCGGCGCGGCGCTTGTGGGGGGTCGCGCCCGGGCCTGAGACCACCGTCCCCGAGCCGGTTCGAGCACTTGCGCCCGGACGCCACGAGGTGCGCTGGCCGGACGGCCGGGTTCATGACGTCAACGTGGTGCCTTTCGGTGAACAAGGCAGGCTGATCGTGGGTGAGGACGTGACCGAGCGGGGCCGGGACCGCGAGCGGCTCCAACGGAGCGAGCGCCTCGCCCTGATCGGCCAGATGCTGGCTCAGGTCACCCACGAGGTCCGTAATCCGCTCAACGCGATCAGCCTCAACGCCGAGCTTCTACGCGATGATCTTCGGAGCGCGGAAGCGCTCGCCCTGCTGGACCAGCTCATGGCCGAGATTCGTCGCCTCGAGGCCGTGACGGAGCGGTACCTCAATCTCACCCGGCGGTCCCCGGCGCTCGGCCCCGAGGACCCAGCCCGGTTGGTGAGGGGGATCCTGGATTTGGAGGCGCCCCGCTTGCGGCGGGAGGGCGTCGAGGTGGAGCTCTCGGCGACTGAAGGAACCCTGTTCGAGACCGACGGCAGCGTGCTCCGCCAGGTGTTGCTCAACCTGCTCCGAAACGCGGCCGAAGCGAACGCCCGACGGGTGCTGGTCACGGTCTGTCACTCCGCCGACGCCCTCGACATCGAGGTCCGCGACGACGGGAATGGAGTGGATCCATCCGTTACATCAAGGCTTTTTTCGCCATTCGCGACGACCCGGGCCCGAGGCACCGGGCTCGGCTTGGCGGTGAGTCGCCAGCTCGTCGAAGACCTCGGTGGCAGCCTCGTTCACGTCGAAGGCGCCGCAGCCGGCGCGACGTTCCGCGTCTCGTTGCCCCGGGTGGATCGGCCCGAGGCGGTCTGACCGGCCGCGCCATTCAGGATAGGGCAGCGGCATGGCGACGATCCTGGTGATCGATGACGAAGAGCCCAACCGACTGGCGTTGGAGCGCATCCTGCTGCGGGAAGGCTGGGAGGTGAGCACCGCGCCCAACGGCCGCGCGGGCCTGGATCGGCTCGGGCCCGACGTTGGCGTGGTGATCACCGATCTCAAGATGCCCGGCCTTGACGGCATGGAATTCTTGAAGACCTGTCGTCTGCGCGCGGCCGACGTCCAGGTGATCGTCGCTACGGCCTACGGGACCGTGGAGATCGCGGTCGAGGCGATGCGGGAGGGGGCCTACGACTTCGTCACCAAGCCGCTCCGCCGGCAGGAGGTGGTCGCCTCGGTCCGCAAGGCCTTGGACAAGTTCGAGCTCCTACGCGAAAATCGCCGACTCCGAGAGCAGCTCGGCGACGCCCCCGCGCGGGAGATGATCGGGCAGTCGGCCGCGATGCGGAGCCTCCTCGACGAAGCGGCGCAGGTGGCACCGTCGTTGGCGTCCGTGCTGATCGCCGGGGAGAGCGGTACAGGAAAAGGGCAGCTCGCGCGCTGGTTACACCGCAACTCCGGTCGAAAGCAGTCTCGCCTTGTGACGGTCAACTGTGCGGCGATCCCCGAGAACCTCCTCGAGAGCGAGCTCTTCGGCCATGAGGCGGGGGCGTTCACCGGCGCGGTCGCCCGGAAAGAGGGCCGCTTTGATCTTGCCCACGGTGGCACACTCTTCTTGGACGAGATCACTGAGCTCCCAGTCTCCCTACAGGCAAAGCTGCTCCGCGTCCTCCAGGACGGCGAGTACGAGCGCGTGGGCGGCACACGCACCTTGACCGCGGATGTTCGGCTCATCGCAGCCACCAATGTGGAGCCCGAGAAGGCGGTCGCCGACGGGAGGCTACGTCCCGATCTCTACTACCGCCTTAACGTGATTCGCCTGGTTGCACCTCCACTTCGTGAGCGTGTGGAGGACATCGCCCTGCTGGCGCGGCACTTCATCGGCCTTCATGCGCGACGGAATGGCCGGTCGCCCAAGGTGCTTGACGCCGACGCGCTCGGGATGTTGGAACACTATCGCTGGCCGGGGAACGTCCGCGAGCTGGAGAACGTGATGGAGCGGGCGGTGGTGCTGTCGACCCGCGAGACCATCGGCACACGGGACCTGCCCGCGGCGATCCGCGGCGGTGATCAGCCGGAGAGCGCGGGCTGGCTTACCTTTGCGGTCGGCACCCCGCTACGCGACGTAGAGCGTCGGATGATCGAAGCGACGCTCCGCACCTGCGACGGCGATCGCGCGCTGGCCGCCTCATTGCTCGGCATCACGGCGCGTACCATCTACCGGCGAGAGGCGGAGTGGCGCGGCGATGAGCCGCGCGAACCGGGCTGAGGTCGAGAAGGTCGGGCTCAGTCGCTCATCAAGAAGAGTCGAGGGCGAACATCGTCATCGGGCGTCCACTTCCAGTGCCGGAGCAGGATCTGGTGCACAAGTATGCCCGTCTCCCCCTCACCCCAGAGCAGGTAGCGAAGCGCCTGCGACATGGGATTCTGCCGGGTGAGCCCCAAGAAGATGCTGATCGGGTCGAGCTCCTCACTCAGGTAGGCGATGGTGTTGGCCACCGCGACCGCGCCCCCGACGGTGATACGAAAGTCGTCACCAATCCGGCTGACGCGGAGCGTGAGTGCCGAGTCGAAGGCGCTGCGGTCCGACGCGAGATCCACGTGTACGAAGGCCATCGGGCCGCTCACCGCGTAGTGGCGCTTAATCCTGGCTTTGACCCGACTGTATACGACGTCCGTAGGCTTCACTGTGACGAAGTGTACCTTCCTCGGGCGCATCTCCTCCCACAGCGCCTCGGACTCAGCGCTGGCGAACACCAAGCGCTCAACCCGGAACTCGGTGGCACGTAGATAACGGGACACGGCGCCGAGCAGGAGGATCGCCAGGATGAACCCAGACGAGATGATGATCCCGTCGGGCCGGTCGACGATGTTGGTGGCGAGTGTATAGGCGAAGATCAGCGTGATCAGCCCGAAAGGCAGGACCCGCCATGGGAACTCTCGCTTGGCCCGCGCGTCCGCCCGCACGGCGAGGGTCACGGCGACCGCGGCGGAGAAGAACAACGCCAGGACCCCGGTAGCGTAGGCGCCACCCTGGGACTCCACTTCGGCGTCGAACGCGATGGTCACGCCGATGTTGATCGCGGTGATCACCAGGATCAGCGGGCGGGCGAACCCGACCCACTGCGGCGCCATGCCAAACCGTGGCAGGTAGCGGGGGATGATGTTGAGCAGTGCGGCCATCGCCGATGCGCCCGCGAACCAGAGGATCAGGATCGTCGAGACGTCGTAGCAGGTGCCGAACACCGGACCCAGGTACTCATGGGCCATCCACGCCAACGCGCGACCCGCGGCGGGCCCCCCTCCCTGCCAGGCCGCCTCCGGGATCAAGAGCGTGGTGACCACGCTCGACCCGATGAGCACTCCGCTCATGATGAGCGCCGCCGCCACCAGCAGTTTCTCCGTGTTTTTCACGCGGCCGAGCGGTACCTCACTCCCGGCGTCCGAAGGGTTGCCGGTGACCAAGGGCATGACCGTGACGCCGGTCTCAAACCCGCTGAGCCCCAGGGCGAGCTTGGGAAAGGTCAGGAGCGCGAGGAGCGCGAGGGCCATCGGGTCCCCACGCATCGACAGCGCAGAGGTCCAGTCTCCGATAAACTCTGGATGAAGGCCGATTTCATAGAGACCGCGACCGATCACGACCAGGTTGAAGAGCAAGTACGGAACCGCGATCCAACCGGCGACCCCAATCGCCTCCCGAAACCCCCGCAGAAACACAACACCCAGGAGCGTCAACAGCACGATCGTCAGAACCACCTGCCGCCCCTCGAACCAGTGGGTGAGCAGGGGGTTCTCCACGAGGTGGAGCGCGGCGTCTGCGGCTGACAATGTCATGGTGATGATGAACGCAGTCGCGGCAAAACCGATGAGGCCAAGGAGGAAGAGCTTCCCGGCCCAGCCGGGAAGGAGCCGCTCGAGCATCGAGATCGAGCCCTGGCCGGTGAACGAGCGGCGCGCGACCTCGCGGTACATCGGCACGGCGCCGAACAGCGTCAGGAGCACCAGAATCGTGGTGGCCAGCGGCGCCAAGGCGCCTGCCGCGATGAGCGCGATACCCGGTTGGTAGCCGAGGGTGGAGAAGTAGTCGACGCCGGTCAGCCACAACACCTTGTACCAAGGCCAGGTCTCGCTGCTCTGCTCTTCGCCGCTACCGCCGGTCATCCAGCGCGAAAGCCGGGACCCGGAATCAGCGCCGGGACGTTCATGGGTCGCCATGGCCCCGCCCCTATCGCCCCCGAGTCAAAATGCCAGACCGGTCTCTGAACGGAGCCACCGCGCCATCAACAGGTCATCGAGCCGCAGCTCACCTTCCCGGATCTCACCCCGTCGCCGCCCCTCCAGCACGAAACCAAGCGCCTCGTAGAGGTGGATCGCCCGGGTATTGTCGGCCCTCACGCTCAACGACACCTTCTCCAGCGTGGGGTGCGCGCCCGCCGCGGAGAGCGCGGCTTCCAAGAGCAGTCGGCCGTGGCCTCCGCCGCGGGCCTCCAATCCGAGGTAGACCTCGAGGTGGCCAACGTGGAGCACCCGCCGATACGGGCCCGGGAGGATCTGCGCCCAGCCCAGAACCCGAGGTCCAAGCGCTAAAACCAGACACACACCACGCGGATCGGCGATCCTGGCCCGCCAGTGCTCCAGGCTCGGCGCGGGCTCGTCCGGACTCGCGAGGAGCCATCGTCCCTCCGCGACAACGGACGCGTGCAGCACCATCACCCCCGCAGCGTCGGCGGGGATGGCGGGCCGCGGACGCAGCGCGCTCAGGGCTGTCACCGGATCAGTCGGCGCTCGGAGCCGCCGCGCCGGCATCCGCCCCGGTCATTCCCGTGAGGCGCGCCTTGAACGTGCCCAACGCGCGTGCACGCTCGAGAGCCGGGTTCCGCATCGCCGCGCGCAGGCCACGGATGGCCGCCTTCGCGACGTTCCCGGCCGGGGCCATGTAGTCGGACATCATCAGGTCCACGACGCGCCGATCAATCAGCACCTTGAGCAGACCGTGGGGGAAACGCCCGGTTCGGGTGAGGAACAGCAAGGTGTTGGTGTAGCTGTCGTGGCGCTCGAAGAACATCCGGTCGTAGATCTCGGCCTTCTCGTCGTTGACCAGACCGTCCCGCACCGCGAGAGTATGAAGCGACGTACCCGGATAATAGATGACCGAGAACACCTGGAGCCGGTAGGGCTTCGGGAGCTCGGAGATCAACCTCAAGGTGTCGAGCTTGTCCTCGACCGTCTCGTAGGCGAGGTCATAGATCAGGTCGTACTGCGGCGGCGCGGTGCGGTCGGCGTATTTGGTGATGACCTCGGCGCTCTTGAGGATCTTGTCGTTACCCATCGTGGAGCGCTTGAAGAGCTTCTGGATCCGCTTGCTCCCGTGCTCTACACCCATCTGGATGCAGTGCAGGCCCGCGTCCACCATCGCCGAGTACTTCTCCTCGGTGATCGTGCCCGGGGAGCCGAGCAGGTAGAAGGGGTCGCCGACCTTGGTCTTGTACTCTTCGGCGAAACGCAGGAGGTCGGGCAGGGGACGACCGAAGAAGGAATCGTCGGAGAACCAGACGAAGTCGATAAAGGGGTACTCGCGCTTCACCTCGACGAGCTCACCGATCACGTGATCGACCGAGCGGAAGCGGACGTAGCGCTGACGCTTGTAAAGATCTCGGTAGAAGCTGTTTCCGCAGTAGGTGCACGCGTGCGGGCAGCCGCGGCCCGTCATGGTCTGGTAACCCGTCCTGCCGAACATCCGGCTCACCGTGCCGTTGTGGAGATATCGCCGCAACAGGTCCTTGTTGACCGGCAAAATCTGTCCTTCAAACAGCATATGATGGTCTTCGAGTCCGAAGTCGGGCGCCGGATACCGGTCCAGCTCCTGCTCGAGTGACCCGGGCTGATTCCGCACGACATCCGTGCCCTTCCGCCACACCAGCGACTTGATGTCGTGGAGCCGCTGGGAGTCGCCGCTCTGGAGGCGCTCACAGAGCTGCAGCATGAGGTCTTCGGCGTCCCCGATCGCGACGTAGTCAGCGTGGGCGATACACTCGTCCGGCCGCACCGAGGGGTGGAACCCGCCCCAGATCACCGGCTTGCCGAGCTGCTCCCGCACCGCCCGCGTGAGCTGCTTGGCGGAATCAAAATAGTGGGTCATCAAGGTGATACCGACCAGATCCGACTTCGACACCAGCTCGAGGTACTGATCGATGACCTGCTGCGGGTAGCGGTCCTCGGACATCTTGATGTGAACAAACTCGCCGTCTCCCGCGAAGTCAGGGAGGCAGATGACCTGCGTCTCATGGCCCGCCGCTCGGAGGGTCGAAGACAACGACCGAAGTCCGTAATTGGTGACGTCGGGGTACGGACTGATGAGCGAGACCTTCATCGGGGCTCCTGGGAGGGTTCGGCGCGGAAAAGGCATAGCCGGATCAGACGATGCCTCGTGTGACCGCAACCGCGGGGGAACGAGCGCAGGCCATCGTAGAGCGGACTCGCGTCGTCGGCGAGCAAAAACTGAGGGTCACAACGTAGTCCCGCCCGCAACTCCGGAGGATCGTGGGCCGTCGAGGCTACCAGCCCTCGAGCTGCTTCATCTCCGTGACGACGTCGTTGTCAAGGTAGAGCTCTCGGGTGAAGCGTGAGACCGCCTTGTACTCGGTCTTGCTGCCCGGCTCCCAGACGAGCGCCGTGCCGTCCTCGTGGAGCTCGAACCGGTAGATCATCAGCTCAGACCGCGGCGCCGGCCGGCCGGTGAGCCGCCGCTTGTCGAACGGCGCGCCCCAAGCCATCAACACCATGTCCTTCGTCCAGCCGTTCTGGACCTTGCCCGCGACGATGAGCTCACGGATATGGGCCTCGTACTTGTAGAACAGGTCCCACAGCTTGACCTCTTTCAGGTACGCGCTCCGCTCCTCCTCCGTCTTCTTCAGGAGGTAGGTCTTACGGATCTCGTCGTCCATGAAAGGGCGCAACGCGTAATAGTGGGCGTACTCCGTCTCCGAAAGCCGCTTGACCTTTCGATCCAGGGAGCAGCCGCCCAGGACGGCGACGATGACGAGCCACAGCACCAGCGAACGACGCCACATCCTACCTCCGACACCCACCGCGGGGCCGCCTCGCATAACACCCCGGCGCCCGATGGTCAGCGCGCAGGCAGCTCAGGCATCGCAGACCGGGCGTCCACCCGGCCCATCGCAGACTCGAGCGCCCAGCCCCGCCGGCCGTCCGGGAGCGCGATCAAGAGTCGCCCCGCCGCGGCCTCAACCACCGACACCTCGGCGCCGGCGTGGAGCACAAAGAGCTCGACGCCCCCACCCAGATCGGAGGTCACCTTCAGCTCGTCCACCAACATCACCGCGACCGGCGGCAAGCCCTGCCGCACCCAGGCCCCCATAAAAACCAACCCTCCAACCAGCAAAGCCAAGAGGCCCAGGCCAACTGCGCTTGTCTCGGGGCCACGCCGACGGAGGCCGAGCAGCACGAGACCGAGCCCCGTAAGACCCGCGCCGAGCCACACCCCCTCCGCGACGCTCAGCGCGGACTGCCACGGCGCGAACCAGGGCTCGGGATCGGGGGCGTACACACCGTCCACCGTGCTTCGCCGGACGAAATCCAGGTTCGCCATCAGGTCCGGGTCACGCGGCGCGAGCTCGGCGCCCCGGCGCCACGCGAGGATCGCGTGAGGCATCAGACCCAGCTGGTGGTACACGTTACCCAGGTTATAGTATACGTTTACGTCGATGTAGCCCGCATCCAAGAGCGTGCGATACGCCGCCGCCGCTCGGTCGAGCTCTCCGGCGGCGTTTGCGCTGGCAGCCTCCTGCCACAACGCCGCGGCGTCCACCGGGCCGGCCGCCAGGCTCGGCGCCGCCAAGACGCTCGCGAGCGCGAGCGCGAGAACTCTGAGGGTGCGCCTCACGCGTCGCCTCGTTTGACAAAAGCACGCACGCGCGACTCAGGCAGGCTGGAGCCGCCGCCGTAGCGGGCCGACTCCAAGGATCGGTAGATCTCCTCGGCCTCTTCTGCGTCCGCGCCGAGCCCGCCGAGCTGCTCTCGGCGCAGCGCCTCCGCCGGCACCGCTAGCCGACGGGCGACCTCCTCACGGAAGGCGCGCTCGACACATCGCGCGCGCTCCTCGGGATCCTCCGGGAGCTGATCAAGGTTGATCCTCGTTGGGGCCTCCGCCTTGGGCCGTCGGCGGAGCCGGCCGGCGAGCTCGACGCCCAGGAGCGCCGCCCCCGGAACCAGGAGCAGGCCGGCATAGCCCAGGGGAATAGGTTGCCCCGGCGTGACCGCCGTTCGTATCGGCAAAATGTCCTCTCCGACCGTGTCTACGCCCGTCGACACGGGCACACCGAAGGAACGGACCTCAGCAGGACGGCTGTCGCCCACCACCGAGAGCGAGAGCGGGCTCGTCGCCGCAAGCGCGTAGCTCCCTAAGGTCGGATCGAAATAGCTCAACTCAATCGCTGGGACTTCGATGGTGCCCGGCCGCTCGGCGACCACCGCGCGTTTGAACACGGCGCCCGACACGAAGCGGCCCCGCGCGATCTCGGAGCTGACCAGCGGCTGGTCGTCGTAGACCCGAAAACCCTCCCCGGGGAGCTTGGGGAGCTGCACATCAAACAGGCTGCCATCCCCGCGTACCCGTACGTCCAGGGTCACCGTCTCGCCCACCCGCAGCTCGGTGGCGGAGGGGTTCATCTCGATCGAAAAATGCCCCACCAGACCTTTGAAGCCGGCAGGGGCGCCGGGAGGCAGCGCACGGACCTCGACCTTCTGCGGATCGGCGGCGAACACCTCCGTCGCAACGTCGGTGAAGAGACCAAGACCGGGGTCAATCAGACCGCTCGGACGTCTTCGGCGTTGGACGGGAAACTGCGCTTGGAGCATCGCGCCGGACAACGTGGTGGTGCCCGCCCGGGTGGCCCGGACCGCGTAGCTCAGCTCCTGCACGGAGAGGGTGGTCGCCCCTTCCTGAATGCTGAATTCGTTGGAGACGACCTCGACGTTGGGCTCGGCCACGAAGGCGTCCGACTCGGGAAGACCCCAGCGACCCTTGATCATCTGGCGTGCGGTGGTGAACTTGAGCGCGTAGAGCAGCGTCTGCCCGACCCACGCCTCAGACGGCATGGTGACCCCGAGCTTCTCGACCGCGTTGGCGCGCCGGGGCACCACCACCAGGCTCAAGGGCGCAGTGGCGAGCACTCCCGCGCTCGTCTCTACCGATACCGGGCCCACGGTGTAGTTGCCGGCCTTCGTCCCGACCAGGGCGTAGGTGTAGTGGGTGGCGTAGGACATCTGGAAGTTGATGATCGTACGTTGTTGCGCCTGTCCCTGGAAGGTGATGCTGAGGCCATCCGGGGCGGGGATCTTCGGGTACCCCCGGGCGTCGGTGTCGCTCACCACCAGGCGCAGCTCCACCGTCTGGCCCTCCTCGAGCTCCGAGGTGTCCATCGACAGCGCGGCCTGGGCGGCGACCGCCGGAGCAACAATCGCGACGATCCAGCTCACCAGTCCTTCTCCGACTCCTGCCCGCTCACGCGAACGCGGGGTTTACCCTCCTGCACCGAGTCCACGAGGCGAGATGCCTGGTCCGGGGTCAAGCGCACCATGCCCCGCTCGTTGGGCTCGTCAACCGTCGAGGACTGCCCGCTGTCCTGGGGCTCAGCTTCGGCGGCGGCCTTCGTGGCGTCTCCGGGGGGCGGGCCGGCATCCGACGGTGGGGGGACCACGTCAGGCGTTCCGGGCTCGTCGCTTTCCGGCGCGGTTTGAGCCTCGCGCGGTGTATCCGTCGAAGGTTCCGGCGCACCTTCGGGATTTGCCGGAGGCTCGTCACCGGGCCGAGGCTGGCCCGGTGGTTTGTCGTTCTGCGGCTGCCCCTCCCCCTCCTCG
>CANKTH010000049.1 GCA_947486185.1 Deltaproteobacteria bacterium | reverse complement strand
TCACCCACCGCGTAGGACAGCGCCACCTGCCGGAGCAGCGCGTAGGAGAGCACCACATAGTCCGCGTTGGACCTGTGATTGATCACGTAGATCACGATGGTGTCCTTAGAGAGCCCAGCGAGCCGGGCCCGATGCTGGGCGGGGTCGAACACCAGCTCATACGCCAGCCGCACCGCGTTGCGCGCGAGGGAGGCGCCAATACGGTAATAACTCCCAATCGAAAACGCCGGGACCATCTCCAGCGCCCAGCCTTCGACCTTACGCAGCACCTCTCGGAGCGGCACGCCGCGCTCTCGCGCCGCCGCCGCCGCCGCCGCTTCAACCTCGCCGTCGCCGAGCAGCGCCTCCCGGAGCCAGAGCCGGTCCATGAACCGGACCGCGTCCACCCGGACCCGATGGGTCCGCACAAATCGAAGGGCGCCCTCCTGCACCCAGGCGCGAACCAGCTTCAGCACCCGCCAACGCAGCAGCTCGTACGCGGGCCAGCACAAGAACCACCACCACCACTCGGGCTCAAAATCCGGCATCCGAGTATGCTATCTCCAGGAGACCGTTCGTGCTCAGCTCAGGGTTTGTCGGCCCAGGCGTAGCCCACCTGGATCAGCCCCTGATTGGACGCAGCGTAGTAGACATGCCAGCGATCTCCGTCCACAAAAAGCGACCCGCCCTGAGTGGTCTCACTGTTCCATGCTCCCCGCTCACCGACGGGCAAGATGGGCTCGTCGTGGGCCACCCAGTGCAGCCCGTCCCGAGACATCGCCCAGCCGATCTGGCGGCAAGTTTTGTCGCATCCGGAGTACATCATCTCGTACCACTCGCCGTCCCAGTACACGTCGGGGGCCTTGACGACGTTCTGGTCCCAGCTCGCCTCACCCGCGCCCTGGAACACCGGACCGCCGCAATACTCCTCAAAGGTGATCCCGTCTTCGGAGATCGCGTAGCCAATCTCGAGCGTGCCGGACGCGAACCACATCTCGAACACGCCATCGCGCACGATCACCGAAGGGTGCGCTCGCGCGCCATCCACAAACTCACGGGATACACCGCCGGGGATCGCCGGATCGCTCCCCAAGTTGTGGAACTCGAAGCCGTCGGTCGACGTCACAACACCGATCGCGAGGGTCTCCCTGACCGTGTCGTAGCCGTTGTAGTAGAGCCACAGCACGTCGTCCACCACCACGGGCTCCGGCGTATTCTGGTGGTCATAGTTCCAATCGCCCGCTACGGCGCCCGTGGCGTCCGGGCCCAGCAAGGGGTTCTGTGCGTAAGGCACGAAGCGCCCGGTCTCATCCTTCACCGCGACGCCGATCGCGTAGGCCTCCTCGTCCGTGCCCTCCTCCTCATGCCCACCCGCATAATAGAGAAGGTCCAAGCCCTGGTACCGGATGAACGACGGGTGGTTGATCGCCCCGCTGCTCCAACCCTCTCGCCCGGGCCGGACGATCGGCGGATCGTCGATCCCCATCACGTCTGGCACCCACGGCAAGCTGTCCGCCGGCGCAAGATTACGCTCCAGCCCATAGACGTAGCCGAACGGCCGAACGTCCACCGTCGCCTCGCAGCTCACGTCGGGCTTCTCCAAGGCGGTGAGCCTGAGCGTGTGTACGCCGACGGTGCTCCCCGCCGGCAGGCACACCGTCGCATCCTCCGGCAGGCTCAGCGCCGCGAGGCTGCCATCGAGGTCGCTCCGGAGCCGGTAAGCCCCGGCCCCGCCCGTGACGCGGCCGCACACGCGGCACTCGTCCAACACCGGCTCAAACTCCAGCTCACAATGACCCTCGGGGGGATCGGCTCCGCAGGCCTGGGCGAGGCTAAGGCCCACCGGCCCTGCCAGCGCCGTTATGCTACGCGTCCGGTGCAAAGACCATGACCAGGAGCGCCGTCACGAGGTAGAGCAGCGCCGTGAGCAGGATCGGCCGGTCGCGTAAGAGGGTCTCGTCCGGGGCGCTTCCCTCTCCCTTCTGATCCATCAGGTAGATGTACCGGAAGATCCCGTAAAGAACGTAGGGCAGCGTGACCAGCAGCCAAGGCTTTTTCGGCGAGCCGAGCACGGTGTAGAGAGCGTACGACAGCACGGTGCCGGAGGTGGTGATCGCCTGAAACTCCTGCAACATCGCCGGGCTGTAGTGGGCCAACGCTTTCCGGGCGGCCGTGACGCGGCCCTCGAGGAGCAGTATCTCGCCGCGCCTTTTGTTGAAGCCGAGAAACAAGGCGCCAAACGAAGTGCAGACCAGGAGCCAGGGGCTCAGATGGACATCGATCGCCACCGCGCCCGCGGCGGCGCGCCACAGGTAGCAAGCGCCCAGGAACATCACGTCGAGGATGACCATGTGCTTGAAAATCGTGGAGTAAGCCAGCGTAGTCGCAAAGTAGAGGAGCGCCACGACGAGGAAGGGCACCGAGATCGCCCACGCCACCCCCAACGCCAGCACCATACACACTGCCATGAGCGCCCAGGCGCCCTTGGGGCTCAGCTCGCCCGCAGCGATAGGTCGAAAGCGCTTTTTGGGGTGATGCCGGTCGGCCTCCGCATCCCGCAGGTCGTTGTAGACGTAGCCGGTAGAGGCCAGCATACAGAACGAGAAGAAGGCGGCTATCGCGGCCCAGAGGTGCGTCGGTGGGACGAGCACGCCGGGGGTCTGGCCGACTGAGAACACCAGCGCCGCAAAAAGCAGGACGTTCTTGGCCCACTGTTTCGGCCGGAGCGCCGCGAGCATAGCCGCGGACGGAGAACGACGGGGCACCTGACCGTCCACGATCAACGCTCCTTGGCCTCGCCGGCGGAGAAGCTCAGCACCCGGAGCTCATGCGGTACAAGCCGAACCGTCGTTGAGGTCACGGTGGAACCCTGGATGAGCTTCACGGTCACGTCGGTGTCGGCCGGCACCTCCGCGCGCCGCGGCGACGGCCCCGCCAACGGCGTACCCGCGACGCTCACGGACGCGCCCGCGGGAAACTGCACCTCGATGATCGGCTTCTCTCCGACGGCATTCGCGGACAGCCGACTGCCGATCAGCGCGCCGGACAAGAACATCACCAGGCTCACTCCGCCCGCGGCCAGGAACCAGAGGAGGTGAACCCGAGCGGGGGTACGGTAGACCACCCGGAGCCTGTGCGGTGCGGCCACCGGGTCCACCGTGGTGCGCGTCGGGGGATCCTGCCGCGCGTCCAGGCCGGGACGGATCACGGTCTCGGCCTCAGCCCATTCGGAGCGGCTCGTCGGCGAAGGACGGATCAAGGTGCTCTCTTCTCCGATTCCCGCCGCAGGGCCGAAGGTGCCGCTGCTCCCCGGCGGCGGGGCGCTACGGAGCGCACTCAACAGCTCGCGCGACTGGGTCGAGGGGCGGAGCGCGCGCGCGACGACACCGGGCGCCGCGGAGACCGGGTACACGCTGGGCGCTGGGCGCGGCGAGTCGCCGGTGGACGAAGGCTCGTCCAGCTCCAGCTCATCTCCCATCACGGCGGACGGCCTCACCGGCCGGGCGTCCGCGTCGGGGAAGAGGCCGCGAATGAAGTTGCCCAAGGTGTTCGCGGAGAAGATGAACCCTGAATCGTGAAAGAAACGATCGAGGGCCTCCTTGAACGCCGTCGCGCCGCTGAATCGTGACGCGGGGTCGGCGGCGAGCGCCTGAGCGACCACGGCGTCCAGGCTAGCCGGCACGTCGGGGTGGACGACGGAGGGGGGCAGCACCGGAGAGCGGCGCGCCTGGCGACCCGCTGGACCCTTCTGCCCCTCGAAGGGGTGTTTACCCGTGAGGAGCTCGTAGAGCACGACGCCCGCCGCGTACAAATCGGACCGGGCGTCCGGCGCGCCGCCGGCGAGCTGCTCCGGGCTCAGGTACGCTTCGCGCTCGGCCTGCGGCGCGACGTGGGCGGCTGAGGAGGCCCGGGCAATGCCGAAGTCAGTGAGCTTCACCTCACCCTGGAAGCTCACCATCACGTTGGCGGGCGCAAGGTCCCCGTGCACGCAATTGAGAGGCTCCGCCCTGCCATTCCGCATGACGGGACGACCGTGGGCGTACTCCAGGCCCTTCAACGCCTCGATCAGGATGAACACCGCGTGCGGCGCGGGCAGGGTGATGCCCTTCTCTCTGCAGCGCGCGAGGATCCGGCCGAGATCCCGGCCGTGAACGTACTCCATCGCGATGTAATACTGTTGGTCCACCGCACCGAAGTCCAGGATCTGGACGATGTTGGCGTGGGAGAGAAGGCCCGCCACCTTCGCCTCTTCGACCAGCGCGGTCACGAAGGCCGGGTCGGCAGTGAAAGCGGGAAGGAGCCGCTTGATCGCAAAAGCTCGGTGAAAGCCGTTGATACCGTCGAGCCGCGCACGGAACACCTCGGCCGCCCCGCCTGCGGCGATACGGTCGAGGATCTGGTACTTGCCGAAACTCTGCGGTTCGGGCGCGGCAGGCGTCAACGCAGGACCTACCCTGGCTAAGTGTGGACCGGGATCCGCGAGGCCGCGCGGACCCTTCTTGGGCGCCGCTTAATTGATCCCCGGCCGCGCGGCGGCGGCGCGGCGCTCCCGGACCTCAAAAAGAGTGCGGTGAAGGAGCTTGCAGCTTTTCCCGATCCGGTTAGTGCCCGCGCGCGTTCGGACGGCTCCGTGAAGAACGTCCTCCGATCTCGCCACCTCGCCCTCGAACACGGGGAGGGTGGCACCGCCCGCAGTGGCGGTCGTCCGAGACGGAAACGCTGCGAACGAACTCAATCGGGCTCTGCCCCAGCAAAGGTACACACCATGGTCGCTCTCCTCCTCACCTTCCTCGCCGGCTGCGGTCAGACCCCCGCGGCGATCAAGTTCACCCCTCCCGGCCCGGTCACCGTCCACAACAAGGACGCCACCGACATCGCCAAGGCCACCGTCGTGGACGACAAGGGTCAGCCCCTCGCGGAGCAGCCCAAGCTCACCTGGACCGTCACCCCCGAGACCGTCGCGCGGCTCGAAGGCGACAGCAAGGTCGTGGCGGTCGGTAACGGCGAAGCCAAGATCGAAGCTAAGCTCGAGAACGTCTCCGGCAGCTACACCTTCGTGGTGGCCCTCCCGGACAAGGTCGAGATCGCCGGCTACACCGCCGGTACCCCGGTGGCCGTCGGCGCCACCGCGGCCCTGACCGCCTCGCTGAAGGCCGGCGACACCGCCGTCGCCGGCGGCGCCATCACCTGGGCCTCCGACAACGCCACGGTCGCCTCCGTGGATGACAAGGGCACCGTGATGGGCGTGGCCGACGGCACCGCCAAGATCACCGCCACCGCGGGCGAGCTCTCCAGCACCGTCCACGTCACCATCGGCGCCGCAGCGGCGACCGCAGCGGTCGGCGGCGCGGTTTCGGTTGGCGGCGGCGCTCCCGCCCCCGGCGCGCCGGTCTCCGTTGGCGGCGGCGCTCCGCCCGCCAAGGACGGCCCCCCCGCGATGAAGGGCATGCAGAAGAAGTAAGCTTCTTCGCACGACAAGCGGCCCGGGTATCCCCCGGGCCGTCTTCGTTTTGGCGATCAGCGCGCCGGCGGCTCGCGCCCCCGGGACCCGGGCCTTGACTAAAAGCTCTCGACGTTGGTGGCTTTTACTTTGATCTCGGCGACACCGAGCTCCGCGCTCTTGGCGCCCGGGTAGGTGTCGATGATCTTGACCACGACGTCGGCCACCGCGCCACCGACGAAGCCATTCGCACCGGGCACCTGCGCCCAGTTCATGTCGGTGCCGTCGGGGAGCACCGTGATCTGCTTCTTGTTGCCCGAGCTCAGCTCCACCGTCTTGGGACGCGCATAATCCTTGTTGGCGGCCTGGAAACCGACCGTAGACACCCCGTAGCTGCCGGACTTGATCGTCAGCCCGGCGCCCTCGGCTGCGGTCGCCCAGAAGGTCTTCGGGTTGGTGTCCGACGCCATCGTGAACTCGTGCCCGGCCGACTCGCCCGAGGGCTCGATCAGCGAGACCGCCGCGTCAAACTCCTTGAGGTGGAGCAGCACCTCTGAGATACCGACGCTCGGGTAGTCTGCCCCCGGATAGAAATCGACGATCGAGAGCTTGACTTTGCCACCGAACATCTCGCCGCCGACCTTGGTGTCCGGCAGGTCGAGAACCTGGAGCTCCCGCTTGTCCGCCACCGTGATATTCGCGGTTCCCACCTGTGTAATTACCTCTACATCAGTCTGGGAGTAGAAGTCCACGCGAAGCGTCTTGACCCTGCCGTAGTCGGAGAAGGTCTCGTCGTTCTTCGCGAACCCGGGGAGGATGGCGATCTTGTCGATCTCCGCTCGCGGCAGGTCGATCTCGATCCACTCGCCGCGCATCGGGCTCTCCCCCGGGAGGAGCCAGGCGGTCTCTGCTTTGCCGTCAATCGCCGAGCCGGCGGCCCAGAAATTGTTCCCCATCCGGGCATCTTTGTTGTACGACGACACCTTGGCACCCGCAAACGCGACCGCCGGCACCAGCAAAAGCAGTCCAACCCGGATCTTCATTCTTGGTCTCCACGCTGGCCGACAGATAAGGCGCGGCCGCCCAACCTTGTACCACACCGTCGCGCGAGGGTCACCCGCGCACCGGCCTCTCAACCCCCGTCCGCGCCGCGAACTTCCGCCGGGCGTTCAAAGCGGTCCAGCGCCCGGTCGCGCGCCGCCAAAAAAAGAACTCCGGCCCATCGAAAGGACCGGAGTTCGGAAGAGGACCCGACCCGAGGCCGAGCTACCAGGAGCCGCCGGGCCCGCCGAAGGCGCCCATGTCGTTCCGCGTACCATCGACGTCGTTGTAGGCCGCCGACGTGTTCCCCGCATTGATCGAGGAGGAGCTCGAACGGAGCGCGAAGTTGTCGTTGTTGGGGTTCCCGTCGCAGGTGACCGACGTGAAGTTGCTGCCCGAGCTGATGGTGCCAGCGCCGGCCGCCATCGTGCCGCCGTACTCAGAACCGGAGGCGTTGTAGATGTTGGAGTAGGTGATGTACCCGGTGCCCGCGCCGTAGACGCCCGCCGCCGCCGACGAGGACTCGGCGATGGAGTTGAGCATGTAGAAGGTGGTCGAGGAACCGATCCACGCTTCGGTACCGCGCGTCGAGCCCGAGGTGGCCGAGGTGTTCCGGTAGGTCGCGACGTTGGTGAAACGCGTGGTGCCCGAGGTCTCGGTGAAGACGCCGCCGCCGTCCGTGATCGCGTCATTACACGCGACGATGGCATTGGTGAAGGTGGCGTTGGACGCCTTCACGAACACACCAGCGCCGTCTTCGGCGTCGTTGTCGGAAATGATGCCCTGGTCGAAGGTGATCGTCGAAGACGAGGAGATGTACATCGCGCCGCCCTGGTCCGCGAAGTTGCCGTACATGGTCACACCTTCGAACTCGGCGTTGGAAGACACCGCGGCCACGCCGCCGCCGTAGCTGTAGAGCCAGTACTGGGTGAAGCTGCCTCCCGCCACCTCGGTCTGCTCGAACTCGGGCAGGGCGTTGTCGTAGATCTCAACGTCGTAGATGAAGGGATCGTCGCCGTAGATGTAGATGCCACCGCCGTAGTAGAGGTACGTCGTGACGGTGCAGGTGCTGCGACCGGCGTGCGACGCCGAAGAATCAGCGCAGGTCGTCGATGCGCTGGACGAGCTGTAGGTACCGGAGCCACCCATGATGCCGAAGCCGTGAAGGGTGTGGGTGGAGCTCGAGTTGGTGTCCATCAGGATGGTGGAGGTGCACGCGGTGGGGTTGGACGACGAGCACGGGGTGGAGTTGCTGTCGATGAAGGTGAGATCCGCACCTTCAACACCCCACACATCGAGGGAGCCCGACGGGAAGTCGAGCTGCTCGCGGTAGGTGCCGGCGAAGGCAACCACACACTGGGCCGCCGTGTCCAACGCGTCTTGCAGGTACAGGAAGGGGCTACCGTAGGTGCCCGCGCCGCCCGACGAGCCGGCAACAGGATCCGCCACCTTGGGTTCACCCACGTCGCTGTCATCACAGTCGTAGTAGTTGTCGGCGTAGCCGGAGGGCAACGAGCAGGCGACCACCGTCGTGCCGGGCGTGCCGAAGTCGTCGTTGTCGGCGTCGAGATAGTAGGTGGTGCCCGAAGCCGGGTTGTCATCCACCGTGCCGTCGCAGTCGTCGTCCACCCCGTCGCAGGTCTCCGTCGCGCCGGGGTAAGCCGTCGCGTCGAGGTCGGAACAGTCGTCGTCGTTGCTCACGAAGCCGCTAGGCGCCGAACACGCGACCGAGCTGACCGAGGCGTTGCCGTAGGCGTCGCTGTCGGCGTCGCGGTACCAGGTGGCCGCGTCAGCGGCGGTGGCTTCGTCGACCGTGCCGTCGCAGTCGTCGTCGTAGCCGTTGCAGTACTCCGTCGCCGCCGGGTTGGAGAGCGCGCGCGAGTCGAGGCAATCGTCGTCGTTGCTGACGTAGCCGGCGGGTTGGGCGCAGTCGATGTCGGTCACCGCGGCATCGCCGTAGGTGTCCGTGTCGGCGTCACGGTACCAGGTGCGCACGTCGAGCGACGCGTCCTCGTCGACCGTACCGTCGCAGTCGTCGTCGTAGGTGTTGCAGTACTCCGGCGCGCCCGGGTAGCTCGCGGCCCGGGTGTCGAGACAGTCGGTGCTGTTGGCGACGTACCCGCTCGGCTGAGAGCAGGAGGTCTGGCTGACCGACGCGTTGCCGTAGAGGTCCCCGTCGGCGTCCTGGTACCACACGCCTGCGCCAGAAGCGCTGCCTTCGTCGACGCTGCCGTCGCAGTCGTTGTCGATCGAGTCGCAGATCTCAGTGGCGCCAGGATAAGCCGCGCTCGCACCGTCATTACAGTCGGTGTAGTCGGGGACGTAGCCGGCAGGCTGGTAACACGCGACTTGAGTGACGGAGCCGTTCCCGTAGGTGTCACGGTCAGCGTCGAGGTACCAGGTCGAAGCGTCCACCGAAGAGGACTCGTCCGTGCTGCCGTCGCAGTCGTCGTCGTAGGTGTTGCAGTACTCCGTCGCACCGGGGTAGCTCGCGGCGCGGCTGTCGAGGCAGTCGGTGCTGTCGGCGACGTAGCCGGCAGGAGCCGAGCACGCCTCGGTGGAGACCGAACGATCCCCGTACGTGTCGCCGTCGAAGTCCGCGTAGAAGGTCACCGCGTCGAGGGCATCCACCTCGTCCACCGTGCCGTCGCAGTCGTCGTCAAAGCCGTTGCAGTACTCGGGAGCGCTCGGGTAGGACAGCGCGCGGGTGTCGAGGCAATCATCGTCGTTGCTGACGTAGCCGGTGGGCTGGTTGCACGCGGCCTGGGAGACGGCGGCATTGCCGTAGTTGTCGCTGTCGGCGTCCTCGTACCAGGTGCGCGCGTCGGACGCAGTGGCCTCGTCGACCGCACCGTCACAGTTGTTGTCGAGGCTGTCGCAAATCTCGGTAGCGCCGGGATTCGCGGTTGCCGCGCCGTCGTTACAGTCGGTGCCGTCAGCTACGTAGCCGGCGGGCTGGGTACAGGAGACCGAGGAGACGTAGGGCGTGCCGTAACTGTCACGGTCCGCGTCGATGTACCAGGTCAAAGCGTCGGTCGCGCTCGACTCATCGGTTGTGCCATCACAGTTGTCGTCGATCGAGTTGCAGAATTCCGCCGCAGCCGGGTTGGTCGCAGGGCGAGAGTCGTCGCAGTCGGTGGCGTCAGCGACAAAGCCCGTGGGCTGGGAGCAGCTCTGATCGGTGATGGTGGCGTCACCGAAGCCGTCACCGTCACCGTCCTGATACCAGGTAGCCGCGTCGTAAGCCGCGTCTTCGTCGGTGGTGCCATCGCAGTCGTCGTCGTAGCCGTTACAGTATTCGATAGCGCCGGGGTAGCTGGCGGCACGGGCGTCGTCGCAGTCGACGGAGGTGGCGACGTAGCCGCTGGGCGCGGTACACGCGACCGCGGAGACGGCGCTGTTGCCGTAAGAGTCACGATCACCGTCCTGATACCAGGTGCCGGCGTCCACCGCGCTGTCCTCGTCCGAGGCGCCGTCGCAGTCGTTGTCCATCGAGTCGCAGATCTCGGTAGCCCCAGGATTCGCCAGCTCGGACCGGTCATTACAGTCGGTGTTGTCCGCGACGTAGCCCGAAGGCTGGTTACACGCGACGTCCGTCATCAGGCTGTTGCCGTACGTGTCGCTGTCGGCGTCGAGGTACCAGGTGGGTGCGCCCAGCGCGTCGTCCTCGTCGGTGTTGCCATCGCAGTCGTTGTCGATCGCGTCGCAGATCTCGATGGTGCCGGGGTTGGAGAGCCCCTCCCTGTCGTTGCAGTCGGAGGCGTCCGCCACGTACCCAAGGGGCGCGTCACAGGCGACCACCGTCGAGCCGGCGTCACCGAAGCCGTCACCGTCACCGTCCGCATACCAGGTCGACGCGTCATCGGCGGCGTCCTCGTCGGTCACGCCGTCGCAGTCGTCATCCTTGAGGTTACACACCTCGGTAGCGCCCGGGTTGACCTCGCCATCCGTGTCAGCGCAGTCCGTTGCGTCGAGGGAGTAGCCGGCTGGGAGCGCGCAGGCCTCCTGGGTGAGGGTGGCGTTGCCGTAGCCGTCGCCGTCGAAGTCGGCGTAGTAGGTGGAGGTCACACCCTGATCCACAACACCGTCACAGTCGTTGTCGACGCCGTCACAGGTCTCGGTGTTGCCGGGGAAAGCCCGCGCCGTGTTGTCGTCGCAGTCCGCGGAGTCCGTGACGTAGCCGTCGGGCTGCTCGCAGGCCGCCAACGAGGCCGCCCCGTTGCCATAGCCGTCCTCGTCGGTGTCGGCGAAGTAGGTCGTGGATACCCCTTCGTCGACGTCGCCGTTGCAGTTGTTGTCGATGCTGTCGCACACCTCGGTGTTGCCCGGGTATGCGGCATTGGTGGTGTCGTCGCAGTCGGTGCTGTTGGTGACAAAGCCTACCGGGGCCTCGCACGCATCCTGGACGGTGCTCTCGTCGCCGAAGCCGTCGTTGTCGGCGTCCTTGTAGAAGGCGGCCACCACCCCTTCGTCAACGCTGCCGTCGCAGTTGTCGTCGATCGCGTTGCAGAGCTCGGTGGCGTTGGGGTGCACCGCCGCGTTGTTGTCGTCGCAGTCCCCCTGGTCGGTCGTATAGCCATCGCCGTCTTCGTCAGCCCCAGTCGGCTTCGTAGTCCCGGTCAGCAAGCCGGTGTCCTTGCCACCGCCGAGGGTAGGATCACAGGCAACGAGGGCGAGAGAGAGACCGATCAGAAGGCGGCGCATGGGGCTCCCTGAGTGAAGTGGAAGGGGTTGTTCACATCATACGACAAGTTGTGTGATCGGAAAAGCCTCGAGAGGGCACTTCATGGTCGATTGGTTCAATCCGCGCCTGCATCCGTCCAAAGGCGGACGCGGATTTCTGTAGCGGCGGGCACCGTGCCCCGGGCGGGGCGTTGCGCGTCCCCGGATGCACCCCGCCGCCGGGGGTTTTTTTGGCTTCTGGGATCGCCACCCGATCCCAGCGCGACGTCCGCGCGTAACGGGAGCGACGGGACGGCGCGGCGCCGCTTGACTCGTGGCCAAACCCCGGAGTACGCATGCTGGAATGCACAGGTCTTCGGCTTGAGCGCAACCGCTCCCACGGATGCGACGCTGCTGTCCCGTATGGCCAACGGGGACCGTGCCGCGCTCGCGGCGCTCTACGACCAGTACGCCGCCCTCCTTCTGGGTGTGGCCGTGAGGCTCCTGCGCGACGCCACGAGCGCGGAGGATCTGGTGCATGACGTGATGCTCGAGGTGTGGCGCCACGCGGAGGACTACACGCCCGAGCGCGGCACCGTGCGAACCTGGCTCCTGGTCCGGCTCAGGAGTCGCGCGCTGGATCGGCTCCGGTCCCCCGTGGTTCGGAACACCGTGGGGTTGGACGCCAGCCTGATGGAAATCCCCGCGGAAGACGCCTCCGAATCCGGGGACTTTCCTCGCCTCCGCAGCGCGCTCGGCGCGCTAAGCGCGGAGCAAAGGCGCGTCTTGGAGCTGGCTTATTTTGAGGGTCTGAGCTCGTCGAGCATCGCTGAGCGCCTGGGGATCCCCGTCGGCACCGTGAAGTCGCGCACCGCTGCAGCGCTGCGGCAGCTGCGCGGCGCGCTCGGCGAGGGGGACGCATGACCCGACGGCTCGGCGCCCGATTGGTCGACCGGCGGCTCGCTGGGCAACTGGGGAATGCCGTGTTTTCGGCGCTGGCCAGAGAGGTTCCGCCCATCAGGCCCCCCGAGAGCCTCCGTGGCCGGGTGGTCGGCAGCGCGGCAGCTGCGCCCTTCGCCCCGTTCATCTCCCGCCTCGGCCACCTCTTCGACCTCCGCGCGGAGGCGGTGGAGCGGGTGCTCTCCGGCCTTGGGGGTGACGGGGCCTGGCAGCCGCTGAGCGATGGTGTCGAGCTTGTGCACGTCGCCGGCGGGAAAGCTACGGCGCGCGCCGATGTCGGCCTGGTACGACTCGCGCCGGGGGCGACTTTTCCGCGACACACGCACCTGGGGCCAGAGCGCGTCCTCGTGCTCCAGGGCGTGCTGGAAGAGCCGGACGGGCGTCGATTTGGCCCTGGGAGCTTGATCGACGCTGCCGGAGGCACCGAGCATCACGTGCGCTCAGTCGGCGTCGAGCCGTTGGTGTGGGCGGTGGTGGTGTTTGGCGTCAAGATCGAGGGCATCGAGCTCCCGCCAGACTGAACCTCAGTCTGGGCGCGGCGGTCGCCCTCCCTCCTCCCGGTCGAAGGGATAGGTCAGGGGCGATGGCCTCCCGCAACTACGAGACTCCGCTGCCCTTCCCGCCCGAGCTCGTCCGGGCGTGGCACGAGCGCCCCGGCGCGTTTGCGCGCCTGCAGCCGCCGTGGGACAGCGTTGACGTGATCGAGGCAAAAGGCACCGTATTTGAGGGTGACCGCCTTGTGATGCGGGTGGCACCTATGGTTCGGTGGGTAGCCGTGCACCGGCCCCACGCCGACGGCTTTGTGGATGAGATGGAGTCAGGACCGTTCGGATCCTGGCGGCACGTCCATCGTTTCGTCCCCGACGGGACCGGTGGCACGATCATCCACGACGAGATCACGTTCACGCCCGCGCTCCTCGGCCCGCTGGTCGACAGGAAGCTCGCCCCGATGTTCAGCTTTCGACGCCGCCGTCTCCTCTCCGACCTCAAGCGTCACGTCGGTCAACCGAAGCTCCGCGTGCTCGTGACCGGAGCGTCGGGTCTGGTCGGGAGCGCGCTGACGGCATTCCTCAGCACGGGCGGACACGAGGTTTTTCAGCTTGTACGAAAAGAACCTGGCGCGGGACAAGTGCACTGGCGGCCCGACGCCGGCTACGTAGACGAAGCGGCGCTGTCAGCTGCCTCCGGGAGCACAGGCTTTGACGCCGTGATCTCGCTCGGGGGCGAGAGCGTCGGTGAGCGCCGATGGAGCGAGGCTCGGAAGCAGGCGCTGGTGGAGAGCCGGCTCCGACCGACGGCGCTGCTCGGCGAGGTGCTCGAGCGGCTCGCCGTCCGCCCGCGGGCGTGGATCAGCGCGAGCGCCGTGGGTTTTTACGGGCAGCAGGTAGAAGACGAGGTGGATGAGCGGAGCCCGGGCGGGGTCGACTTCCTGGCGGACCTGTGCCGGCGTTGGGAGGAGACCGCTGCCCTGCCCGGCTGCCGAATGGTCTACGCGCGGCTGGGTGTCGTGCTGTCGGCGCACGGCGGAGCGCTCCAGCGACTGCTCCCCTTGTTCCGAGCAGGTGGAGGCGGCCCGGTCGGCCGAGGCACACAACACTTTCCGTGGATCGGCCTCGACGATGCGGTCTACGCGCTCACCCACATCGCGCGCGATCCGGCGCTTTCGGGGCCGGCCAACCTCGTGGCGCCGGGCCGGGTGCGGCAGCGAGAATTTGCCACAATGCTCGGTCGTTGTTGCGGAATGCCCGCGGTGCTGCCTCTGCCGGCCGCCGCGGTGACGCTCGCCTTCGGCGAGATGGGCAGCTCACTCCTGCTCGGAGGGCAGAACGTCGTGTCCCGGAGCCTGGCCGGCAGGTTTGAGTTCCAGCACCCCACGCTGGAACAGGCGCTGGCCGGAGAGCTCGGCCTCCCCGATCCGTCACCGGCCCAGGCCTGAGCTCAGGGCGCGGACGCCTTCTGCTCTGCCTCGGCGATCAGTCGCTCCTTCTCCTTCCTGGCCTTCGTAACGACGGTATCCGCCTTCTCCTCGGCCTTCTTGTCGGCCTTCCGGATCGCCTCCTCCGCCTTCTTCTCGAGCTCATCCACCACCTTCCTGGCCGCCTTCTCCAAGAGAGGGTTGCCCTTGGCGGCCTTGAGCTGCTCATCCACCTTCTTTCTCGCCTCTTTACGGAGCTTCTCCGCCTCGGCCCTGGCCGCAGCGCGCAACGCCGCCGCCTCCTTCTCTGCAGCGGCGATCAGCGCGTCGCCCCGCGACCGCGCGGCGTCCACCAGGGAGCCCACCACCGCCGCGACCACTGCCACGGTAACTTTACCAGGTTTTACCGCCACCTTGGGCGAGTCATACGTGCCGCCGATGTCCACGACCACGTCGAGATCCACCGGCGCACCGGCACCGAGGTTCAGGACGCCCGGCGCCAGGCGGCTCGTCGGCACCGTCATGCCCATCTCGAGGGCCAGTGTCCGGGCGACGGGATCAAACCCGCCTTGGAGGCTCGCTTCAACGCCTCCGACGGTCAGCGCCATCGGCGTCGGCTCGAGCTCGCCCCCACGGAGCACGTAGGCGAGCCGACGCCCATCAAGCTTCAACCTGGTAAATGAGTCGTCCTTCATCGCGGAGCCGACCGCAGCCAGAGCCGCCGGCGCGAGCGCCACGCCGGTGATCCTGAGGTCACCCTCTGAAAACAAGCTCGGAAGATCAGGCGCCAGGTCAGGGCCCAGGGTGCCTACGAACCGGGCGGACCCGCTGTAGGTTCCCCCGAGACCCTCTGCCAGTGGGACCACCCGTTGAAAGCTCTGATATCGGCTGGCGGTCTCGGCGATCGACAGCGCTTCGGCCTTGACGGTGAGGTCGATGTCCGCCCGGGCTGCGGTCGGCGCCCGGTAGGTGCCGCGAACACCGGCGCGCCCTCCCAGCAGGTCCAGACTCAAATCCTCAAAGGTGAGCGTGCTGTCCGCGATGGTGACCGCACCCACCACGTTGTGGTAGTCGGCGCTATCGTAACGGACGGTGCCGAGCCGGGTCTCGACCCGGAGCGCGAGGTTGGCCGGGATCACCGTCACCGATCCTTCGGCCTCGGCCTCCGCCTCGCCCGGCTCAGGCTCCCCGGTGAGCCGGTCGAGATCCAGGCGCTCAGCGCTCAGCGTGATCGCGCCACCCAGGGTCTGCCCAGCGAGGCTGTACCCCAACACGTTCTCGAGGCGTGCCTGGACCGTCATGTCGCTTTCGCCTATCCGAAGCCGGGTATCGGTGAGCTCCACCACCGCGGGGGACAGGGTGGCCCGGAGGCTCTCTACCCGGACGGGATCTGGCACGGCCGCGCCTGCGTAGACCAGGCCTTTCGCCGAAAAAAACCCTTTGGCCTTCACGTTCTGGGCACCCTCCGCGGTGAACTGGGAGACCCGCCCCTCGACGTCGATGTCCATGTCCACCTCGCCCTTCAGGCTGGCCCCTTCGAGGGGAACCACTTGTCCGAGCCGCGCCAGATCGAGCCTCCCCTTGGCGACCAGCGCCACCTCCGGATCCGAGATCGGTGTACGCAGCAAAAACCTGCCTTCCAAGGGACTGGTATCCACCGTCATCGCGAATCGCGCGGCCTCGAGCACGAGGCCGTCCGGCGCACCCCCCGGGTGCGTGACCCGGAGGTCGAGGGTCACCGCGGTGAGGGGCACGGGAACATCCGGCAGCTGGAAACTCCCGTTCTCGATCCCGACGCGTAGATCCATGACCGGCAGGTGGTCGCCCTCGGAGGGGAGCAGGCCACGAAGCGTGCCGGCGAGGCTGAGGGTGCCTGCCGAGGCAACGTCGGCATACGCGCCGCTGTACACCGCCGGAACCAGGGACAGCAGATTCTTTAGGGAGCTCCCCGCATTTTTGAGCTCGAGATCGAGCTGCGCCCCGTCTTCGCCCAGCAGGACGCCGCCGGTGAGCTCCACGTGAAGATCGTTGAGGACGATCCGGTTCTCCACCAGCGAAACCCGGGTCTCCGTCACGGTGACGTCCCGGGCGTCCACCCCCCGCTCGATCGCGCCGATCAGCTCCCAGCTGAGCCGCACCTCCCTCAGAAGCGGGATCCCGCCCTTCTCCACGCTCAGCCTGGCGATCTCTGTGCGACCCTTGAGCTCGCTGCGCGCCGCCGCGAGATCCCCTGATCCGACCAACTCCAGATCGTCGACCAGGATCACCTGGTCGTCGACCCGATCGTCGTAACGAAGATCAACCCGATGGAGCTGGACGGCCGCGAGCTTGAGGCCCACCGCGCTCGCCTCGGCGGTGGCGACTTCCTGCGCCACATCGGCCTCCTTCGCCGTGATGTCCGTGTTGCTCTCTCCTTCGGCGTTGACCCGGAGATCCAGGGCCGCGTCCTCCAGGCGAAGCTCCCGGATGATGATCTGCTCGCCGCCGAGCACGCTCATCAGGTCCAGCGTCAGGTCGAGCCGACCGGCCTCGGCCAGCTTCACGCCCTCGAACGGGGCGCGGTTCACCACCGAGACGCCCGTGAGCGACACGGTCAGATCAGGAAAGGACGTGAAGGCTGTCAGCGATGCGTCCTGAAAGTGGACGTCTGCAAGGATCTGGGCGTTGATTTCAGCCTGCAGCGTGCCGAGCACGCGGTCCTTCAGCAGCGCCGGGGCGACGGCAGCGGCGCCGAGCACGACGATGACGAGGAGGCCGACACCACGAAGGGCGCGTCGGGCGGATGAGGGGGCGTGCGACATCGAGGCTCCCTGATTGCGCGGCCTAACCGGCCGAGGAACCTGTCAGCCGGGTTCGCGGTCGAGCCACTGCTTGACGTCGTCGTAGAGCCCGGCCTGGTTGGCGTAGCTCACGTAGCGCTTGGCCGTGTCGAGCCACTCCAAGGTGGTTGGTCGAACCTTATCAATCGACGCCAGCAGGTCCCCCTGCGTGATCGGTCGGAGCTTGCCGGTGCGTACGGCCTCTGCCAGAGCCCGCTCGCTCGCCACCTGCGCGAGCAGGGCCAGATCAGCCCCCGAAAACCGTCCGGTTTTCCTCGCGATCGCGGCGTAGTCGAGGCGGTCGACGGGGCGCTCGACGAAGAGGAGACGAAGGATCGCCTCACGGCCCGCAGCGTCGGGCGGCGGCACGAAAACGACCCGATCGAAACGGCCGGGCCGACGAAGTGCAGGATCTACATCCCATGGCGCGTTGGTGGCCCCCACCACGAGCACGCTCTGGTTCTCCGAGAGGGCGCCATCCATCTCCGCGAGGAGCTGGTTGACGAGGCGACGACCCGGACCATGGCGGAGTTGATGCCGCGACGCACCGATCGCCTCGATCTCGTCAAAAAACAAGATGGTGGGCGCCTTCTGGCGAGCCTCCTCGAAGAGGGCGTGCAGCCGTTTTTCGCTCTCACCCAGCCACATGTCCAGCACCTGCGGGATCTCCACGACGATCAGGTGCGCCTCGCTCTCGCCCGCCGCAGCTCGGGCCAGGAAGGTCTTGCCGCAGCCCGGCGGTCCGTACAAAAGCAAGCCGCCACCCGCCTTTTTCCCGTAGGCGCGAAACAGCTCGGGCTGCCGGAGCGGGTAGACGATGTCCATCCGCAGCCGCTCTTTCAGGGTCTCGAGGCCTCCGACGTCGGCGAAGGTGGTAGCCGGCCGGCCGGGTGGCGCAGGCGCCACGGGGGGCTCGGACCCGGTGGTGGGAGAAAAGGACCCTCGTAGGGCACGGTCAAGCTCCAGATCTCGCAGTCCCGGGTTGGCGGCGAGCAGGGACTGGTAGCTCTTGCGAGCGGCGTCGAGCTCCCCCGCGCGGAGCTGAAGCCGGGCAAGCTCCCGCAGCTCTTCAGGACCAAGCTGGGCGGTGACCGGACCCCAGGCGGCCCGGACCTCGGCCTCCCGCCCCAGTCCGAGCGCGGCCCGACCGGCGCCAAGTCGCGCATCGACCCGATCCGGGGCCCGCGCCAGGACCTCGGAATAGGCGGTCAGCGCCCCTTCGAGCTCTCCGGCGTCGAGCAGCGTACGCGCGATCAGGAGCCGCAGTGGCAGATTTTCGGGCGAGAGGGCGAGGGCCTCCCGGAGAGCGGCGATAGAGTCGATCAATCACACCTCGGCGTCAACGATGGGGGCCTGACCGCCAGGCCCGGGAGCCCGGATCCATAGGGCGCAAAGCGCCCGGACGACACCATTTCTGCTGTGGTCATCGAGGCCCGCCGGGGCGCAAAACCCGGAGCAGCGGCGCGGCCGACGCGAGGGTCAGCGACACGGCGACCAGCACCTTTTCAAGGGTCGAGGGTGCAAAACCGACGACCAACGCGCGGACGAGCACGCCCGCGGCGGGCAGGGCGAGGAGGAACGACAACCACACCGGCACCTTTTCGGCCCAACGGAGCGGGCCCGCCAGGGGATGTCCGATCAGCATCGTGCTCTCGAGCTCCGGGTCCTTCTGAACCGGATCCAGCGCCAGCACCTCCAGGTAGAGCTGGCGCGCGAGCACCCGATCCCCCTGCCGCAGCAGCACGCGCGCGAGCCCGCGGGTAGCTTCGACCGACTGCGGCTGGATCGCCAGCGCCGCCCTGAACGCGGCCTCCGCGGCCTCCAGTCGGGCGGTGCGCAACATCAACCAGCCAAACACCACGTGGGGCGCCAGGTCGTTGGGAGAGAGCTGACGCGCCGCAGCCAGCGCGGTCTCCGCTTCCGTCCAGAGCTCCAGCGACTCCGCGATCACCCCTCTGAGGCAGTGCCAGGCGGCGATCTCCGGCCGAAGGCCAACGGCCTCCCGCGCGAAGGGGATCGCGTCTTTATACCGCTTCTGGGCGTGTAAGGTGGCCGCGAGCTCCGCTAGCACGCCCGCGTCCTGGGGCGCCAGCTTCGCGGCCTCCCGCCACGCCACTTCCGCATCGAAATAGCGACCCGCTGCCCGTAAGGTCCTGCCGCGCAGGCGGTAGAACTCCAGCGTCGGCGCCTCCCGTGCCGGCAGGCGCTCCATCAACTCCACGGCGGCGTCCACTCGACCCATGTGGAGCAACGCTTCGACCTTGCGGAATTCCGGCGTCATGCCAAGAGCTTAGCGGCCCGGTCTCCCGCCCGCCTCGCCCGCGACGCTTGTTGACCGTGGGTTGACCCGGGGCTTGGCGACGGCCGTTGTCAAGGGCATTGGGGCCCATCGGACAGTTCCTGTCCGCAGGCCCCGGCACGCTGGCGCCAGAACAGGTGTTCAGTTATCCTGCTGACAGGACGGGAGCCCCAAGTGGAGCAGGAGGACGGCGAATCGATGAGTCATACTTTGCTTTCTCGTGGTGCGGGTCGCCATCGATCCCCAGGTCGGCTGCATCCGCGGGGCGGGCTCCGGAGGGCCGTAGCCGCCCTCTGGCGGCGAGATGCCGAGGGTCTAGCGCGCCTGCTCACCGGAGACGGCGGACTGCAGGTGCTCGAGACCCGCTCGGAGGGCCCGCTCTATGCGCGTGTGATCGGGCGCGATGGACCGCAGCTCGTCCATGTGGTGCTCGACGAGGGGGAGGACCCGGGCGGGCTCGCGCTGCGGGTGCTCGCCGAAGCCACCCGCCTGCTCCAGCTCGGCTTCGAAGGCGGCGTCTGCTCGGTGGTGCTCGTGCTCGCACCCGCGCCCCCGCTCCCGAGCGTCTGTGTGCTCCGCTCAGGGCCGCTCGATCGCGGTCACTATCGGTACGATGTGGTGCGTCTGGACCACTTTCCCGCCTCCGAGCTGGCCGTT
Organism: Deltaproteobacteria bacterium; assembly: GCA_947486185.1. Taxonomy (GTDB): domain Bacteria; phylum Myxococcota_A; class UBA796; order UBA796; family SXON01; genus CANKTH01. The sequence continues at coordinate 12,611 of CANKTH010000049.1, read as the reverse complement.
CACCCGGTGCTCGCCCCGCTCGCTCCCCTGGGCGCCCGAATACGCGCCCAGGACATCCGCACCGCCAACGACACCGTTCGCACCGACCCCAACGGCCTCGCTGACCGCCTCACCGTGCTCTACGTCGCCGCGGGCGTGAGCTGCCCCGCAGCCGCGCGCCGCGTCATCCGTCTGGAGGAACTTATGGAATCAGAGACCTTTCTGGAAATCATGCGCCTCGGCTTCGATCAGGGCTGGGATGAAGGTGAAGAGCGCTCGCGGGCCTATGTCCGCGATCTGCTCCTGCGTCAGTGGAATCTGCGCTTCCCCGGGCGCGCCGGTGAGCTGGATGATCGTCTGGCGCACGCCGACTTTCCCGCGCTCGACCAGCTTGGCCTCGCGCTGGCCGGCGCCGCCGAGCCGGATCAGGTCGGCGCTGCCCTCCGGCGCTGAAGGCACGCACCGCCGGGCGTGCTACCCTCTGCACGATGTCCCCGGCGGTTGATCTCCTGGCCTGGCGAACGGTGAGGGCGCTTCGAAGCGGCCAGGCGGGGGTGTTCGCGGGGCTGTGGAACGAGCACGCCGACGCTTTATGGTGCGTACTTCGCGGCGCTTTTGGGAGTGACGGTGAAGCGCTCGGCTGGATGACCTCGTTCCGGGTGGAGCTGGAGGAGCAGGTGGCCTCCTTTGACCCCGCGCTCCCCCTCAACCGCCAGATCGCCGAAGCGCTACGCCAGCACGTCTCGGTTGGTCTTGGTCGCGTCGGGCCCACCGAGGGGCCGCTCGTGTCGGAACCTCCCGGGCGGCGGCTTGATTTGCTGCTCGCGGCGTTCCTGGACTTCGACGGCGTGGAGCTCTCCCCCGCAGAGTCGGAGCAGCTCACCAGGGCGTATCGCCGGCCCGCGCCCGCGTTCGGGCGGATCGCGGCGATCGAGGCCGGGGCTCCAGCACGGAGCGATGGACCACGTTGGGTCGCGCTCGGGGTCCTCCTCGCGTCCCTCCTGCTCGTGCCTATCGGCTGGCGGCTCTGGCGCCTGAGCACCGGTGACCTGCCGCCGAGCGAGACCCGACAGGTGCGCGGCGTCCCCGTAGCGGACCCCCTGCTCGCGGCCAGGGTGCTCCTCGATCAGCATGTCCCGTGGCTCATCGCGGAGGTTCCCGATGGTGGCGCCTGCGGGCTCCAGCTCCGAGAGGTAGCGGTGGAGGACCACCGGGACCCGATGGTCGTGTTCATCTATCAGGACGCGGCGGCGCTTCCCTGGCGGCTCGCGCGGCTGCGGAGCTCAGAAGAACCCTTTCCTCCTCGAGATCTGGCCGGGAGAGCGGTCGTCGAGTGGCGCGAGGACATCACGCTGTGGTCGTTGGAGGGGCGTGGTGGCCTCGAAGAAGCTTCCCGGCTCCGGACCTGCCTCGGCAGCGCGCCCCGCTGGCGCGCTGGGCCCTGAGCCGAGCCGGGATGGAGGCCGGACGGCCCTCCTCAGACCACCGGGCCGTCCGCGAGCTCGGGCAGCTCAGCCGTGAGCGACGCGCTCGGGCGAATCACGTTGCGATAGGCCAGGATCACCTTACGGATCGTCAGGTGACCCGGCGGCGCGCTCGGTAACCACCCCGCTTCTGACGGCGCGAGCAGCCCCGCGAGCCGCAGGTTCTCGAGCGCGGTCTGGACGAAGGCAGGATCGGATCCGACCACCTCGGTGATCTCCGCCTCGGTGGCCGGCCCGTGCCCAGCGGCGAACTTCCGGAGGACCACTCGCAAGCACTCGAGGGCAAAGAATACGTCCGCCTGACAGCGGCCGTCGTCGTCCTCACGAAGTCGCCGGGTCTCCGCCAACAACAGGGCGTCATGCCACTGCCGCACATAGGCCACCTTGACACCCAGGAGCACGATGAGCCACAGGAGGTTGAGCCACAGGAGGAACACCGGAAAAAGCGCGAGCGAACCATAGATCGCCGAGACGCTGCTCCCGCCGAGCGCCGAGATGTAGCCGCCGAACCCAACCTTCGCGAGCTCAAAAAGCGCGGCCGACACGAGCCCGCCGGTCAAGGCGGAGCGCCAGTGCACCCGGGTGTCGGGAAGGAGCCGAATCCCTACGGTGAACGCCGCAGACGTCGTGAGCACGGGGAGGGCCCAGCTCCAGGCCGACACGTCGATCTGCGCGCCGATCGTGGAGGAGAGGTGGAAGCCGTAGGCGATGAGCAGCGGCGCCAGGGTGACCGACGCATAAAAAAGGAGCATCCTGGACAACCACGAGCGTCGCAGCTCCACGCCCCAGAGCGCGTTGTACGCTTCCTCCATCGAGAAGAAGATGCGCGAGCCGGTCAGCAACACGCCCAGGAGGCCTGCCACCCCCAGGCCCGCCAGGTTGACGTCTTTGAGCCACAGGTCGAGCGTAGCGCCCACCCCCGCGACCGGTCCGGCGAGCAGCGCACTATAAACAAGGCTTCGCACCTCATCTTCCCCGACACCGAGCGGACGAAGCACCGCCAGGGCCAGCACCGCCACCGGCACCAGCGCCACGAGCGACCAGTACGACAACATCGCCGCCCGCACCGGGATCTGATCTCGGACCACCTCCCGGACGGTCAACGCCAGGGTCTGGAGGGCCAGCCGGACGACCCGGGGCAGAGCATTCCGGAGCAGGAGTCGACGATAAAGCTCCTCTAACCTATTCAACATCGCCCCACCCACCCAGATCGTGCCACGCGTCCGCCGGCTCGGCCAGCGGCAGAATCAGAAGCGCCACGTCGCGCTACCGTAGGCGCGCCCGCCGACAAGCTGGCCCTTCGGATGCTCACGGAAGCGCCCGGACTCCACAAATCCCGCCGGATTCCACACCGTCGCCGCGACCTCGAGCGACTCGTCCTCCAAGAGCCGGAGACCCAGTCGGCCGGCGACAATGACCCGACCCTGCACCGCCTCCTCGGGGTTGATGACCTGCCCCTCCGCGTCGAACTCGCGTAGTCGCCAGACCTGCGGCGACACGTAGTGCAGGTGGGCGCCCACATCGACCCGCCATGGCGTCCGATAGGTGCTCCCCAGGTTGAACTTCCACTCCGACGTCGAGAGGTCCGCCTGGATGGTCTGGCCGTCCTGCTCGATGATCCGCTCCCAGGTGCCGTTGAGGTAGATGTCGAGGCCATCCGCCGGGAAGAGCCGGCCTTCGGCCTCGGCGCCCAGCGCCGTGTAGAGCGTGTCCTGGTTGCCGAAGCGCGTATAACCGGCGACAAACCCTCCGGTTTCCGCGTCGAGCGACTCGATCGCCGGCTCCACGGAGCCCAGCGCGATGAGGCCCGCGACCCGGTTGACGTAGATCGCCGCATCGGCGGTGTGGAGCGACGTGGACTCGTCGTGAACGCCAAGCTCGCCGGTGAAGATCCGCTCGGGCAGGAGGCTGGTGGACCCCGTCGAGACGATGTGTACGCCAGCGACATCCGAAGGGAGCTGGAGCGCGAGATAAGACTCCAGAAAGGCGGGAGACCGGAATGCGGTGCCCGCTGACGCGCGCACCGACGTGTTGGGCGCGATCCGAAGGATCGCCGCCGCGCGCGGAGAGAGGGTCTTGTCGATGTCGACCAGCGGGTGCCGATCGGCGCGTAAGGAGCCGACGAGCTGGACCCGGCCGATCCGTGCTTGCTCCTGCACAAAGGCCGCGGCGTGGTGTTCGGCGATGCTGTCGGGGTCGAGGTAGGCCCAGGTGGCGGTCTTGTAACGGTAGGAGAGGCCGAAGTTGAGACGATGTTCTACCTTGCCCGTCTTGAAGTCGCCGAGGTACTCCGCCTCCGCGTCGGTGGTGGTGCTCTCGACGTCGGTGCCCAGGTCGAGGCTGCCGACGTCGGTCAACCACGGCGAGGTGTAGCCATCGAAACGGTTGTGGAACACCCGGAGGTGGACCGGCTCAAAAGCGAGGTCAGCCCGAGCATAACTGCTCTCCTGGTCCATGCCGTAGTTGCCGAGGACCCCCAGGGCATAAAACTCGTCTCGCCCGCCGGAATAGCCGCCCGAGACCGAAGCGAGGCCGCGCGAGGCAAACGGCAGGTCTACCCTTCCATCTGCGCGAATCATCGACACCGACGTGTCCTGGTCGTCGGTCCACGAGGTGACCGTGCCCCCCTCGGCCACGGTCGCAAGCCGGGACCAACGGTTGACCTGGTGATAACCGCCTGAAAAGCGCCACAATGCCGGGCCGCTCTCGCCGGAGAACAGCGCATCGGCCTGAACGTAGCCGGGCGCGCCCCCCTCGGCAGAGAGGACGTTCCCCTCAGCGCCGGGTCGCCGGGTCAGGATGTTGATCACGCCGGTAACCGCATTGGCGCCGTAGATCGCCGATCCTGGCCCACGGATCACCTCAATCCGCTCGATCTCGTGAAGACCGATCGGCATCGCGCTCCACAACACCGTACCCAGAAAGTCGAGGTAGACCGACCGGCCGTCGATCAGCACCAGAACCTTGTTGGAGAGCTCGCGATTGAATCCACGAATCGAGAGGTTCGGCTCGCCGGCGGCGAGCGACATCACGTCAACGCCGGCGACGCGGCGTAGAAGATCCGGGAGGTTCGTCGCTCCAGATAGACGTATTTCTTCCTGGGTGATGACCGTGATGGTCGATGGCGAGTCCAGCGGATCCTGCCCATAGCGGGAGGCGGTGACCACCACCCGCTCGTAGGCGTCCGACATGAGCGGCAGCTCCTCGGGCAGCGCCTCAGACGCGGCTTCGGCCGGATCAGCGCCGGTGGCAACGGTCGAATCGGGCGGCGGCCCCTCCGGGGGCGCCGCCGGCTCGGCGGGTGGCGTAGCGGCGGGCCCACGCCGCGCCAGGGTCTCCGAGAGGGCGGCCAGCTCGACGGCGAGCGCCTGCAGCCGCGCAAGCTCGGCGCTGCTCGTGAGGGCACCTGCCCCGGGAGGCGCCACAGCGGGCTCGGCCGGGGCGCTCTGGCGCTGACGCGCTTCGAGGACCGCGATTACGCCCAGGACGTCCCCTGCTTTGTCCGGCGCCGCCTCCTGGAAGAGCCGGTAGTACGCGACGGCACGGTCCAGCTGGCCCAGGTCGGTGTAGGCCCGGGCGATGTTGTAGAGGGTGTTGGGGTGGGGCCAGGCATCCTGCGCCGCGAGGAACTCTTCGAGCGCGATCTCATACTGTTTTGCCTGAGCGGCTTGGAGACCGGCGAGGAAGTGGCGGCGCGCGTCGTCCTTGGGCTCCGCCTGGGCCAATCCCGGCCAGAGCAGGGCCCCAAAGACCAGCAGACCCGCCGGAATTTGGCAGAACCCTCGTGTACCCGGCGAGCCGCGATTGGACATGCTGACCCTCAAGCCCAGGTTATCACGGTTATCACGCGCGCCTCGGCGGGCCCCCACGCAGGTATGACCCGGCTCCGTGCACCGGTACTTGAAGTCGTCGCTACTTGAAGTCGTCCGGCACCGGCATGTAGCCCTCAGGCGCCGTCCCCACGGGGGCGGGCTGTGGCGAGCTCGTACCAGCGCCCGGCGCCTTTTTGGCCCCTGCAGCTCCTTTTTCCGAGCCACCCTTGCTGGCACCGCCCTGGGGGGCGGCAGTCGCCGCGGGGGCCGCAGGGGGCGCGGGCGCGACGACGTCGCCGGGCGCGACACCCAGGGAGGGCGACGTCGCCGACGGCGGCGCCGGGGGCCCTGACACCGGGGCGACCGCCTCTACCGCCGGCACGTCAGATGGGTCGGCTGCTGGGACCGTCTCGGTCGCGCCGCGGGCCTCCATAGGAACCCCGCCAAGCGCGCCAGGAACCTCCACAACCCGCACGGATGGCCGCGAGAGCACCGCGGCCATCCACGCCCCGAGTCCCGCCATCACCAGCACCACCACCACGCCGGCCCCGCCGAGGGCCCAGCGGTACCGATACAAGGGACTCTGACGAGACTCCGGCGGCAAGCGTGCCGCCGACATCGACAGGGTATAACCAGAGGTTTCGCCAATACACTTCTTGAGATCCGACGCGAGGGATCGGACATCGGCCGGGCGATCGCCCTGATCCTTGGCGAGGCAGCGGCGCACCACGGCCTCCAGCCCTTCCGGCACGAGAAGATCCGGCGCAATACTGGAAAATGAGGGAACCGGCAGCTGCAGATGCGCGATCATCGTAGCGGTTGAGTTGGTGCCGTGAAAGGGAAAAGATCCGGTGACGGCTCGAAAAAGGATGACCCCCAATGCATAAATGTCAGTCCGCGCGTCAACGGTGTCGTTGCCCCGGATCTGCTCGGGCGCCATACAGTGAGGCGAACCTACGATGACGCCCTCCCGCGTCAACGACTGATCGTGTTCAGCCACCTTCACCAGGCCAAAATCGACGACCTTCACCAGCTCGTGGCCGTCAGCGTCCTTCGTGATCAAGAGGTTGGATGTCTTCAAGTCTCGGTGGACCACACCCTGTTTGTGGGCGTAATGGAGCGCCTGACACACTTGGAGCACGAGCTTGACCGCCAGGACCGGATCGATGGGCCCGCCCTTGAGCAGGTCGGTCAGGCGCGGCCCATCCACATACTCCATCGCGAGATAGCAGGATCCATCAGGTATCTGGCCGTAATCGTAGCAGGTGACGATGTTGGGATGGCTCATCGCCGCAAGTGTCCGCGCCTCCAGCCGGAAGCGGTCACGAAAGCGGGAGCGGTCGTCCTCAGGCGGCGGCATCAAGACCTTCAGCGCCACTTTTCGGTCCAGGTCGCGCTCCGTCGCGAGGTAGACCACCGCCATGCCGCCCCGGGCGATGAGACGGTCCACCGCGTAACGATTGGCGATCACCCTGCCGTTCCAGTTGCTGGGCTCGTCGTTCAGCGGCAACGTCGTCTCCCGCGACACGATGCCCGTCGGCTCGGTGCTTTCGTTCGTCGCGCTGGAGGGAGAGTCTTTTCCGGTCAAGCGAGCCTCACCGACCCTACAGCCGGCTAATGAGGGTCATGCTACCATCGCGCCCCACCGCCGGCCACCGGCGCTCCTCCCGCACCGCGTGAGCCTGCTCGACGCCTTCACCTCGGGTGCGGTGGGCATCGATCTCACGCTCCCTGAGGACCTCGACGTGCTCGAGGACGGCGAAGCCGACGTTTTTCTTGGAGATACCGTCCGGGGGCTGGTCATCGGCCTCTCGGTGAGCCCTGCCAGCCTCGCGCTGGACACCGGCTGGCCGGAGCGGGTCCACGCCGCCGCGCGGCACGCATTCGACGAACGCGCCCGACGTGCGGGCGATGACGCCTATCGTCGCCGGAGAACCAAGGACAACTCCTGGTCGCCCGTGATCTCGGCCGCCACCCTCAGCCTGCCAGGCGGCCCTGCGGGCCTCGCGCTCGTACGCGAGGCTTACCAGCTTGGAGGTGCTGATCACCCCGGCGAGGAGCTCGTGGCCGCCTACCTCCTCATCCCCGTCGCCGGCGGTACGGCGCAGCTCTCTCTCGCCGCCCACCGCGCCTCAGCCGGCGCGCGTGAGCAGGCTCAGCTCGGGGCCCTGCTCCAGCCCCGCGGCGGCATCGCCCCGGCGGCGGGCTTTCCCGGAGGGCTGACCCAGGCCGACATCGACCACCCAAGCTTGGACGCTCAGGATCCCGCACATCCGCTGAGCCGCGTCCGCGCCGGGCTCTCGCTCCTGCGGCCGAGCCTCAACGTACACGCCCCCGCGTCGCCACCCACCCCCAACCTGACACTGCCCGATGGGAGCGGTCTGATGCTCCCCGCGGGCTACACGCCGGTTCCGCTCGCCCCGCCCGCAGCGCCGGTGCCTGCGCCGATCGCGGTCGCGGCCGTCTCGATCGCGCACAGACTGGTCTCGACCTCAACGCTCACGCTGGTGCGCTATCCCGAGCGTTTATCCTGGCTCTTCTCGGACTCCTCTCTGCGGCGTTTCGTCCAGGCCGACGCCGCGGCATCGGGCCAGGAGCATGTTGAGCTCCACCCTGCGCCGCGCGGCCTGTTGACCCGGAGCGTTGATGCCCACGGCATACGGCACACCCGATGGTTCATGGACGGGACGCGCCGGATACACTCCTTGATCCTACATAAAGGCTGGCTCTCCGAAGAAGAGGCTCTGGTCCGCCTCAATCAGTGCCTCGCCCAGTGGTTCGAGCCGGCCTGAGGCGGCGGCGCTCACCGTTCAAACAGGGCGACAACCTCCACGTGTCCGGTCTGCGGGAAAAGATCCACGGCGCGCCAGCTCCGACAGCGCCACCCCGCCTGGACGAGCGCCTGGCCGTCCCGCGCGAGCGACGACGCCTTGCACGCGACATACACGAGCTTCTTGGCCGGACACCCGGTGAGCCACGCCAACGCGTTCGCGTGGAGACCGTTCCGCGGCGGATCGACCACCACGACGTCCGGCGCCTCGGGGAGTTCGGTGAGGAGCCTCTCTACGTCCCCCACCAGAAAAGTCGCCTCGATCCCGGCGGACCTTGCGGTCCGGCGCGCCGCCTCCACCGCCGCTTCATGCCGCTCAACCCCGAAGACCCGCTCGAAGCCGCGAGCCAGCGCCAGGCCGATCGCACCGGTGCCACAGTAGAGATCGAGGAGCAGCCGGCCGGTTCCCGATAGTACGGCGACCACCGAGAGCAGCACCTCAGCGCCCTCCCGGTTCACCTGGAAAAAGGCATCCGCATCCAGTGAATGTTCGACCCCCGCCAGGTGGGTGACCACCTCCTGTGCCCCCGCCATCGTACGGGCGCGGCCGCGAGCGACGTCTCCGGTACTCTCGGTCTCGACCCAGACCCAACCGGACGCTCCAATACTCGGGAGGTGTGCGTCAATCCACGCGGCCTCAGCCTCCCCGCCCGGCGCGGTGTACACCGACACATGCACCCCGCTTTCTCCGGATCTCAGGCGTAGATATCGCCAGAAGCCGGTGAAGGCGCGGTTGTCCCACACGGGGAAGGGCGACGCCAGAATCGCGGCACGAGCCTCCCGAAAAACAAGCTCCATCGCTGGTTCCATCAGGGTACACCCGTCGATGTTGACGATCTTGTCGAAGCGTCCTGGGGCGTGCATACCAAGCCAGCGCCCCTCGCGTGGCACGCCGCCGTGGAGCTCCTCGCCGCTCAGGTAGCGCGCGTTTCCAAAGGACAATTCCATCTTGTTACGGTAACGGTACCCGCTGGCGGCTCCGGTGAGCGGCAGCACCTCCGCACCGAGGCCGCCCAGCGTCTTCTCCAGCGCCCGCTGCTTCTCGCGTCGTTGCCGGTCGAGGGGCATCTCCTGCAGTTGACACCCGCCGCAGGCCCCGAACGCAGGACACGGCGGCACCACGGCGTCGCTGGCCGGCTCGAGGAGGCCGAGCCGCACGCCCCGACGCACCCGCCCGCCCGTCGCGATGAGCGCGCCCGGCGGCGCGCCCGGCACCACCCAACGCCGGCCGCGTTCGTCGAGGCCGGTGCCCATCCCGTCGGAAGTCAACCCGTCGATCCGTACGGGCACGAGGCTACGCATCGGGCCCGCCTAACCCGACCCCGCGGAGGTCCGCTCCGCCACGCCGATGATATTGACATGCATTCTCAAATAGGACATAGGGGGCGCATGAACAGTACCCTCGCGGCCCTGCCGATCGGCGGGTCCGCGCGTATCGTCGCGGTGGGCGGCGAGCGCTCCTTCCGGCGGCGACTCCTGGAGTTGGGCTTTCTTCCAGGCATCTCGATCACGCTGCTCGGAAGGGCACCCATGGGTGACCCGCTCGACGTGCGGCTCCGCGGGTGCCGCTACTCGCTGCGCCACCACGAGGCCGAGGCGATCGTCGTGGACGTCCCCCCCAACGGCACCGCGGCCGCGCAATGAGCCTCCCCATCATCGCCCTCGCGGGCAACCCCAACACGGGAAAGACCAGCCTGTTCAACCGACTGACGGGCGCCAACGCCCGGGTGGGCAACTACCCCGGCATCACCGTCGAACGGGAGTCTGGCACGTGGAAGATGGGGGACCGAGACGTAGAAGTGGTCGACGTTCCGGGGAGCTACTCGCTCACGGCGCGCTCGGCAGAAGAGCAGGTGGCGCTCCGGAGTCTCCTGGGCCTTGACGGCATTCAACGGCCTCATCTCGCCGTGATGGTGATCGACAGCACGCAGCTCGTCCGAAACCTCTACCTGACGATGCAGGTGCTCGAAGCGGGTATTCCGACGGTCATCGCCCTCAACCTGATCGACGCGGCCCGCGCAGAGGGTCGGATGCCGGAGGTCGAGCGGCTTCGCGACCGCCTCGGCGTACCGGTAGTGCCGGTGTCGGCCCGCACGGGCGAAGGACTCGACGCCCTCGGAACCGAGGTAACCCGGGTTCTGCTCAAACCCGAGCTCGGTCGTAGCTCCTCGCCGTGGCGCTACCCGGCGGCGGTCGAGGCGGATATCCGTGCTTTGGACTCCATGGTTCAGGCATCGTCACCCGACGAGGCCCGCGCCATGGCCCTCTGGGCCTTGCTGTCGCTCGAAGACGACGACGATCTGTTGGGCATCCCCGCCTCGGTCCGTGTTGCGGTGCGTGAGCGCCGGCAGGCCGCCGAGGCCGCCGGGCGGGACCTCGACGCCGAGGTGATCGCCGCCCGATACCGTTGGTTGGATCAGCAGGAATTTGTGCGTGACCCCGGCGAGGCGCCGACCCTGACAGAGCGAGTGGACCGCTGGCTCCTTCATCCTGCCCTCGGCGGGCTCGCGTTCCTGACGGTGATGGGCGTACTGTTTCAGTCGCTCTTCTCCTGGAGCGACCCGGCGATCACCCTGATCGAGACCGCGTTCGCCGCGCTGGGCGACCTCGTGCGCACGCGTATGGCGGAAGGCCTGTTGAACGACTTTGTGGTCAACGCGGTGATCAACGGCGTTGGCAGCGTCCTGGTTTTCCTACCGCAGATCCTTCTCTTGTTCTTCCTCATCGGGATGCTCGAGGACTCCGGGTACATGGCCCGGGTCGCTTACCTCGTGGATCGGGTCATGCGGGGTCTCGGGCTCCACGGTCGCGCCTTTGTCCCGATGTTGTCCGGTTATGCCTGTGCGGTCCCGGCGATCATGGCTACGCGTACCTTGGAGTCCCGCCGCGACCGACTGTTGACGATGATGGTGGTGCCGCTGATGAGCTGCTCGGCGCGCCTGCCGGTGTACGGGCTCGTGATCGCGGCGTTGTTCCCCGCGGGGGAGCGGTTCGGCTGGCTGCCAGTGCAGGGGCTGTTGATGGTGGGGATGTATGTGTTCTCCACGGGCACCGCCTTGCTCGCCGCAGGAGTGCTGGGGAGGACGCTTCTTCGCGGCAAGAGAATGCCGCTCCTTATTGAGCTTCCGCCGTACCGAATGCCGCGGCTCCGCACGGTCATGGTCCAGATGTGGCTCCGGGCGCGGAGCTTCCTCAAGGAGGCCGGCGGCGTGATCTTCGTCACCACGGTGCTGCTCTGGGGTCTGCTGAGCTTTCCAAGACTTGATCTCGATCCTGGACTGAGCGATCCAACCCCGGAGCAGGAGGCCGAACACTCGGCCGTTCAGCTCGAGCAGAGCTACGCCGGCCAGCTCGGGCGCGCGTTGGAGCCCACGATTCGCCCCCTCGGCTTCGACTGGCGCGTAGGAATCGGCCTCATCGGCGCCTTCGCCGCCCGGGAGGTGTTCGTCAGCACGATGGGCCTGGTCTACGGGATCGGCGCTGACGTCGACGAGCAGAGCCAGCCACTTCGGGAAAAAATGGGGGCACAACGCCACGCAGACGGGAGCCCGGTCTACACCCCGCTGATGGGCATGTCGTTGCTGGTGTTCTTTGCGCTCTCGGCCCAATGTATGAGCACGCTCGCGGTCGTGCGGCGTGAGAGCGGCTCCTGGGCTTGGACCGGCTTCCTCTTCTTGTACATGACCGTGCTGGCGTGGTCGGCGAGCTTCGTGGTGTACCAGGGTGGTCAACTGCTCGGCCTGTGAGGCCCCGGCCCGCCCTGGGCCGCCCGACCACCATGCGAGTCGCCCAGACCTCCGCCGAGACCTTCGTAAAAGAGGCACGCGAGCCCGGCGCCGAGATGCTACGCTCAGAGAGACGGCGTGACGCCGCGATCCGCGGTGGGCGCCGAGGAGGCCCCATGGTCGGAGTCCAATCGAGACGCGGCGAACTGGTGGTACTTCGGCCGGCCCCGTGGCGGCGCGTCTGTGTCTATTGCAGGGAGAACGTGCCTGCCTGGCTGGTGAATGCTCCCCCCGACGGGCCATCTCCGAGCGCCCTGCTCGGCCTCACCCCCTGCCCTGGTTGTGGCCGGCGCGATCCCGACACCCTCAACCACAGCCTCGGCGTGATCGGGGTGCAAGTGCTGGTTGTCTGCCTGGTCTCTGGCGTTGCGCTCGTGGTGCTGCCGGTGATGGTCTGGGTGATGGGCTGGTCCCGGGGTGGGAGCGAGATGCTCGCGGGTGTCCTGGCTCTGGAGCTGCTCGCCGCGCTCCTTGTGGGCGGCGTTTTCGGCGGCTGGGAGCTTCACCGGGTGCTTCGGCTTGCGGCCCGCGTCGTCAAGCTCGGAGAGGTCGGCTGAGGGCTCACCCGCGAGAGAGTGTTGCGTTGCAGTCCACCACCCGATCCCTGTTGCACCTTGGCTGACACAACGGGCGTCGGTTCCCGCCCCTCAGGCGGGAACCGCCCGTGCGAATCTGCCGTCTGCTTGAACGATGTGCTTCTGGGCGAGCAGCCGCGCGATCG
>CANKTH010000048.1 GCA_947486185.1 Deltaproteobacteria bacterium | reverse complement strand
TCGCCTGTTCGAGTTCGACGGGAACCACTACGGTGTCGGCGGCGATTGTGCCTGGTTGATTGACGATTTTGCTCCCGTAGCTCAGTTGGATAGAGCACAGGTTTCCTAAACCTGGGGTCAGCGGTTCAAATCCGCTCGGGGGTACCATTGTCCCGCTTTTTGGCATAGCTGCGGTTCCACCAGCCTAAGAGGTGTTCAAGCGGTCATCGACCCCTGGAAGACGGGTGACCGAGAGCGTGGCGATGCTCCTTCTTGAAGGTGCGTTTTCGCCATGTTCGAAGCGGCGGCGAGGCCCTCTCGGTGGCGCTCCTTGAGCGCACAAAGAACGATCTCGTTCACAACCCGCCGGGCTAATAACGATCGCGTTACTATCGAAGGGCCGAAGGATCGCGATCGTTCTTTGGACTGGCGAGGCTCCCATGCGCAGAGAGACCGGAAGCTACGACGTCACCGTCGCAGGCGGGGAGCCCGTAAGGGCCTTCGTTCCTCATCCGCTCCCACCCCAGAACCCGCCCGTTGACCTTGGCGGGGCCGTCGGCGATCGGCTCCGGTCCGCCGAGCAGGCGCTGGTGCGACTGGAGCTCGCGGGCGCGATGGTGCCCTCCGTCGACTGGTTCATCTACGCCTTCGTACGGAAGGAGGCGGTCATCTCGTCCCAGATCGAGGGGACGCAGGCCACGCTGGTCGACCTGCTCAACTACGAGGCGGCCGAGCCGTCCACCACCCCGACGGCGCCCACGGCCGATGTCGAGGAGGTGTGCAACTACATCGATGCGTTGCACTTCGCGCGGGCTCAGCTCATCGACCCCCACGGGCCACCGCTCTCGATGCGCCTCCTCAACGGGACCCACGAGCGCCTCCTGAGAGGTGTTCGCGGCGCGACCAGGCTCCCCGGCGAGGTCCGGCGGAGTCAGAACTGGATCGGCGGTTCCCGCCCGGGGAACGCCGCGTTCGTACCTCCTCCGCCACATCTGCTCCCCGAGACGCTCTCCGCGCTGGAGCGGTACATTCACGCCGACGACGCTCTGCCACCGCTCGTACGCGCCGGCCTTCTCCACGTCCAGTTCGAGACCATCCATCCCTACATCGATGGAAATGGGCGTATCGGGCGCCTCCTCGTCAGCTTGCTCCTCGAGCATTGGAGGTTGCTCACCCGCCCGCTCCTCTACCTCTCGCTGTTCTTCAAGCGGCACCGGGCCGAGTACTACCGTCGCCTGACCGCCGTGCGTGTAGACGGCGATTGGGAAGGCTGGCTGGATTACTTCCTCGACGGCGTGGCCACCATCGCTGAGGAAGCCGTGAGCGGCGCGCGCGAGCTGTTCGCTCTTGTTGCCACGGATCGCGAGCGCCTGCTCGCGCACCCGGAGGCGTCGGTGGCGGCGGTACGCCTGTTCGAGGCGCTCCCCCGGCATCCAATCGTCACCGCCGGCAGTGTGGTCAGCGCGCTGGGAGTGAGTCGTCCCACCGCCGGCCGGGCGATCGACACACTGGTCGGTGTCGGCATCCTCGTCGAGACGACCGGGCGGCGTCGGGACCGCTCCTTCGCCTACGATGGCTACCTGCGCCGGCTTCGCGAGGGGACCGAGCTCGGCGACGGGTGATCTCGGGCCCTCCCGCCGAGCCTTATCCACGCCATCGACATGTTGAACGCCTCGAACTGCACCCTCACCTGAGGCTCCGGCGCGACGCAAAATGTTCGAACCTGTTCAAGCAGGGGGTACCATTTCTTCGGGGTCGGGAAGAGCGTGCGTTCTACCGAGCAAAGCGAGTTCGGATGGGGGCGGCGCCCGCTGGCCGGGCCTTCGCTTTCTTCGAAATGTGGTTCTTCGAAGTAGCGCTTTCGAGTGTTTGGCGGTCGAGTCACAGTGGTGCCGGTGCCGCTGGCACGTCAGGACGCGCTCCGCGTGTGAGCAGCTCCGGCGTGGGCGGGAGCGCGCCGGCCCGCTCAAGTCGGCTAGGAGACCGGCGTTTTGAGGCCGAGCATCCTCGCGGCTTGATTCAAGTGACGATCAAAGCAGGCGAACGTCACCGACGCCTCCCCCTCGCGGTGTACGAGGTCCGCCGACGCGAGGTGCACGGCGTCATAGCCACGGAGCGCGAATGCTTCCGCCATCTCCGCGGCGCGCTCGGTGAGCGCCTGCGTCAACTCCACCACCGCGAACGAGGGCCAGTCCGCAACGAATGCCTTTCGAGCGAGGTCGAGGGCAGCGACGTCCGCAGGCGCCTCCCGCGCGCGCCGGGCCAGGGCGGAGTGGAACTCGACGAACGCGACCCTCGCCGTGGCGATCACCGCCGCCGCCTCCGCGAGCGCGCGGATCGTATCGGCGCCGGGCTCGTCGATGTAGAGTTTCACGATGGCAGATGTATCAAAGTAGGTGATCATCCACGATCTTCGCTCACCAACTCGGAGACGAGGCGGCCGCCTGGTCGGAGCGAGAGAGAGGCGCCGGCTGGCTTTCCGCCGGACCATGTCACGGCTCCCGACTCGACCAGGGACTGGACGGGCCCCACCCGCTCCGGAACGCCGACCAGCCGGGCGACCACGCGTTGATGCGATGTGACTACCACCTCGTGCCCCTCGCGGCTCATGAGAATCCAGTGTGATAGTCGGCTTTTCAGTTCCCGGACTGAGACGACCATGGATCACCTCCGTGACTACACTATCATGAATCGGGCGCCCCCGACACCCGTCGTCACGGCCGGAACCGCGCCCGCTCAGCTGGCAGCGAGTCGCTCTGGGCCATCGACCCGCCGGCGCACTCCCCGCTCCCGGAGCCGCCGCGCCCAGCGAGTGCGGTTGGCCGAGAGAGTGACGAGATCGCCCGCGCGGTGGGCCCGGCCAGGGGGCATCTTCGCCCGGTCGTCCTGCCCCCTGACCGGCGTTGGCAGTTAGGTGCCGACGATGTTGTGGCCGCTTCAGGTTGTCGCCTCCGGGTTCGTGCTGGCCTTGGGCCTCCTCGCCTGGGCCCCGTCGCGACGCCTGTTGCCCGACGCCCCGCCCCGCTCGCGCTCGCGCTCAGCCAGGCGCTCGCGCTCGCATGGTTACAGATCGGCGGCATGGTATTGGGGTTTTCGGGGATGCTCTCCCGCGCGCCGGTGCTCGCCTGGGCAGGCTTGGGGGTGGCGCTCGCGCTGGTGGCGGGGCGTGGTGCGCCCGCGGCTCGGGGCTTGGACCGCGCCTGGTTCGTCGCCGTCGTGCCGGGCACGCTGCTCCTCTGTATGGCCACCGTGCCGGAGTGGTACCGAGACAGCCTGACCTACCACGCGGCGCTTCCGCGACACTTTGCCCAGGCGGGCGGGTATGCACCGATGGACGACAATGTCTTCGCGAGCTTTCCGTTGGGTTGGGAGTCCATATTGGCCCAACTCTGCAGCTTTGGGGAGGCGCCCGACCGTTATCCTCCTTTTGAGCTCCTACTGGCGGGCGTTTGGGTGACCCTCGCGCTCACGCTCGCGACCGGAGGGCTCGCCGGCCTGCTTGGGGCCTCGCCGCGTGTCGCCGCGCTGGGGGGCTTGACTCTGCTCCTCGTCCCCACGTTTGTGGAGTTTGGGCCTTCTTCGTACGTCGAGCCCTGGCTCCTGCTCCTGGCCACCCTGGCCCTCGCTGCGGCGCTCAGTGGACGGCCGGCGCTGGCGGGTGCGCTCGCCGGGCTCGCCGCTTCGAGTAAATATCCGGGGCTCGCGGTGGCGCTGTTTGTCGGAGTCGTGTTGCTCGCCGACGCTCTCCGTCGCCCCGATCCGCGCCGCGAACTACGGCGCATACCGGTCTTCTTGGTGATGGTTGTGTCTTTTGCGGCGCCGTTCTATGTGCGGAAGGTGCTCGAACGAGGCAACCCGGTGTTCCCGTTGGCGTGGGAGCTCTGGGGCGGGCCGGGCTGGGACGCTTGGCGGGCCTCGGCGTACGCGGCCACGTTGAGGGAGTACGGGCTCGGCCGGGCCCCGGTCGACACGCTGCTGTTGCCGTGGCGCTTGTTCACCACCACCGATCTGCGCGACGGTTTTGAGGGGAGCCTTGGTCCGGTGGTGGGTTTGGGGCTACTGGTCGGGGCCTGCAGGGCGCGCACGGATCGCGGCTGCGCCCTGGTGCTC
The DNA here is from genome assembly GCA_947486185.1 of Deltaproteobacteria bacterium. GTDB lineage: Bacteria > Myxococcota_A > UBA796 > UBA796 > SXON01 > CANKTH01. Next base: position 28,326 of record CANKTH010000048.1, on the reverse strand, counting down.
CTCTTTGCGGTGTTGTGGTCGCTCTTCTGGGCGATCAACGTGCAGCAGGTCCGGTTCTACCTGGTCGCGGTGCCGCCGCTGTTGGCGCTCCTGGCCGCCGGGCTCGGCTCCGTGGTTCGGGCGGGGGCAGCGTTGCTCTTCGCGGCGGCGTGGGCGGCGCCCGTGGTGCCCGGGCTCTGGCAGCGCCAGTTGACGTCCGAGTGGCTCTCCGGTGAGCTCGGGCGGGAGGCGATCCTCGAGACGCTGCTCCCGGGGGGCTTCGGTGCGATGCGGGGGCTCGAGGCCGAGGTTCCCGAGGACGGTCGGCTTTGGCTCGTGTGGACCCAGGCGCAGACCTACTACCTGCGCCGAGAGATGCGACTCGATTGTGTATTTGAGGGTTGGCGCTTCGAGGCCCTCCTCGACGAACAGCCCTCGGCGGCTGAGTTTGGCGCCGCACTCCGGCGGGAGGGCTTCACCCACGTGCTCATCGACCGGCGCTTCCTTTTGTGGCGCCGGATCGCCGACCTGACGGAAGGGCGCACCGACCGGCTACGGCGGAGGTTCGAGGCGGTGAAGACGGCGGGTGTGCTAGATGAACGGCGGTGCTGGGGGCCGATGTGCCTGTACAGGGTGGGTGGCGGAGGCGCCGATCCCTGATCGACGCGGATCATGGTGTCATTCGCGCCGACTCCGGGCCCGGCGAGGACACCCTCCGTTGGGACTCCCGGGTGACCTCAGGCCAGGTGTGTCGCCACACCGTCGGGCAGCTCACCCACGAGGTCTCGATGCCCCGACGGCGCTCGCAGGGTAGGCTGGCGGATGCTGGTGCTGTTCTTCGTGCTCCCGGGTTGCGCGCCCGACCTCACCGACGCCGCGAATACCAAGGGGGATCCCTGCACGGTAGGAGGTGGAGCGGGGGCGCTGTCCACGTGCAGACTGCCCCAACAGGACCCCGAGTACTACGTCGAGCAGGGACTCCTGTATTTCGACACGTTGGAAACGGGGGTAGATCCGTCGATCCGGCCTGAGTACGCGGACTGGGTGGCGAGATGGGAGTGGCCGCCGTGGTTGAAGCTCACCGGCTACGGGCGTGAGGACATGGAGATGGCAGACGCGATCATCCGCCTCCTCCCTACCGAAGTGCCCGAACGGGACTGCCGGGCGTTCGCAGTGGCGCCCTTTACCCGCTGTCGGGTCAACTTCTACTACGAGGATTACGGCGACCAGCCCTGCCCGATCTACGAGGAATTCACCTTCAACGACGCTGGCCAGATCACCTTCATCGAGGCCTGGACCGATGACCCGGCCTTTCTCCCGATGGCCGATCTCGAAGACAGCTGGGGTGAAGGGCAAACCAACCGTTTGTCCACCCGACTTCCCGGTCTCGGGAACGTGGAGGGCAAGATCGATCTGGACAGCCCCTGGATGGCCGACGCCGTCGCCGCCGACGCTGACATCGCGGACTTTGTCAGGCGTGCCCGAGATTTCTACGCGACGTGGATCGAAGAGTACTCATCCGCGGGGGATGCCTTCGCACGAGGTTGCGGATTCTGAGTGACGACTCAACCCGACCCAACCGAGGCGCGTCGCTCACGTAACGGCGTCACCGATCGGCGCGCACCCTCAACATCGAAGCCGCAGGATCTCCCGCTTCCGCTCCTGGGCGGCAGGGGTGCTGAAGCCCTTTTCGTGAGCGTGTGCCCAGGTCTTTTCGATACGCTCGCCGGCGTCGACCGTCTTGCACTCGGTGTCGCCGTAGTCGACCTCCACCTTGCCGATGTGTCGTGCGACCGCGAGCGCCCGGTCACGTAAGGCGGGACTCCTCCCCCCGATGACCATGAGCGCGCTGTTCATCAGCTCTCGCTCCGCGTTGGTAGCCGCGTGGATCCCCTGCTCAATCTCGGTGAGGTGCGCCTCGAAGCGCGCGTCGGGGAGCGACTCGTCGCGGGCGGCGAGCTGACTGAGGAGCGTCCATGCGGCGACACGCTCCACAGCGTCCTTGGAGGCCATCCACTGGTCCAGCTTGTTGAGGCCGTGGGGCGTTTCTGCCGCGATCATCGCTGCGTAACCGCCACACATCCGCTGCGCCGGGTACTCGCGGACCCACCGGTCGAGCAGCTCTGGGGTCATGCGGGAGGGATCGACGATCTTCACGGCGAGGTTTCGGGCGTCGAAGTTGCCGGTCTCCCACAGGCCGAGCGCCAGCTCGTGGTCCACGCCGATACGCTTCATGAGCGCCTTCAGCGTCGCAAAGCTCACGCCGAACATCGGTTCCTGCGCGCCGTGCCGTGTATAGGTCTTCCGGGCCTGTGCCGAGCCTGCCTCCTCCAGCGCAGTCATCGCCTCGCCGAGCGTCAGACGGGGGAGAGGCGTTCTCGAAGCCTTCTTCTTGGTCGTGTGGGTCGTCGTGTCCATGGAGGGGTGCTAACCGGGCTTCGACGCGCGCGGGAGGCGCGGGCACGGATCTCGACCGACGCGTGTCGGCGGTTGCTATCCGGCCGCGGGCTTCACCAGCCGCTCGCTCACTGTATTGTGCCGTTACAGTTGATCGCGTCGCGTGCGCCGTGGCCCACGCCCAACACCCCACACATCTCACTGGGGAAAGCGAGATCGCTCCCCGTGGTGTTGTCCCATGAGCACGTCACCATGAATCGTTCGCCTTCTACCACGGGAAAGGCCCACGCGTCGTGGTACTCGGGGTTTGCGTTGTTGGTCCATTCGGGATCCCAGGTTGGCACGTCGTACACCGTCTCCCAGCCGTCGCCGGACTCGCGCTCAAACCGGATCGCGCTACCCCATTCGTGGAGGTGCCCCCACACCGAGAGCAGGGAAAAATCATGCGGCCATGCGCATTCCACGCGCATCGACGATGTGCCGACCGGCACGACGACTTCGTCTGTGCCCATGAACCAGGCCGCCGCCCACTCCCGCACGTCCCCGACGAGCATCACCTCGATCTCGTAGGCGTCCTGAACGTACAGGGTCTCCTCGGATGTGTTGGTGTAGTGTGTCTGAAGGGTCCAGCGCTGTCCGGATGGCAGATACATCGCCATGCCGTCGGGCAGCTCACCCACGATCTCGCCGTCGACTAACGCGCGCGTGGACTAGAAAAGCAGGTCCCCCCCGGTATTCTGGCCCTCGCCGCACTCCCACACCTCTCCATCCAGAGGGGCGTCGGCAGAGGGGTCCAGGGCGTTGAGCTGAGCGTGGTGGCCAAAAGGCTGTTGGTAGGGCCGGACCCAACGTACCCCGAGGTCCGGGCCGGTGTAGGTGCCGGCGAGGCACTTCATCACCTCGGTGTAGGGCGGGATTTCGTAGACGGGGGTGAGCAGGACGAGCGTGTCCGCATCCGGTACAGGCCAGTCGGCGGCGGGCGGCTCCGATTCTCAGCCACGAAATCCGGAAGGATCGGGCGCGCACGCGACGGTCAGCAACGCGACTGCCAAGACTGGACCCGGGGCGTTGGCGGAGCCCTGGCGGCCCGTGGGAGACCCCGGTCGTTCGCCTGCCGTTCTGCGTTCGGCGCCCCGTTGCATGCCTCTCCCAGACAAAGCAGATCCTATCGTCGTTCTAACGGAGGTACTATCACGGGCGCCGTCTTTTTTGGGGCGGGTCGCGGCCCTCTCGGATCCCGCCAACGCCTCCGCTCTCCCGGCTCGCGCGTCATCGTCATAGGTGTCCCCCGGCTCGCCTCCTAGCGCTGCGCTGATTCAACTATTCAGCTAAAACCGTATATAACATCGGTCCCAGCGTATTCGGAGGGAGGTGGGGCCAGTCCGGTCCATTGCAAGCACCATGCTCCAATAATAGCAGTTTATACAAATACTATTTGGATGCCCGCCCCGGGGGCGCCAGGGTCCGCCCTGGACCCAACGATGCGCCTCAGAGCGGCATCACCCGGACTCCGCTCCAGCTTTCTGCGTACGCCGTCCACCTTTTCAGGCCCCGGCGAACGGGCTAGCTGCCTGATCGACTCCAGGTGGTTCGAATGTGGACGCTTTTGCTGCTTGTCGGGTGCTCAGCCGGCTCGGACAGCGTCGGTGACAGCGTCGCGGCGTCCAAGTCGCCGGGGCTCAACCTTGCCGAGGGTGTGGATCCCGGCGTGCCGAGTCTGGCGTGGGCGGGGGGCGAACTCCTCACGTTGGTGCGTGCGAGCTGGGCGGAGGACGCCAGGATCGGGGCGCTCTCTTGCCTGCTCGATGGCTCGACCGGGCTCATGCCTGGCGAGGCCCAGGTCTGCCTCGAGTCGCTCGAGGACACCTGTTGGTGTTGGGGCTTCTTTGTCGCTGAGTCCCGCCCGGGGGAGCAGGCCACCTGTACGGGCATCGTGTGTGGTTCGGACGCCAACCGGAACTACGTGGGCCCGGGTCTTGAAGAGTGGTATGTCGACTCGCCAGCCGTGGTCGGGGCGCTGTCGTCACCCACGGGGGCGTTGGCCGTGACCCTCGCTACGGCCAGTTACTTCCGCGGCTTTGGCGTGGGCGAACCTTATGCCGGCGACGTCCCGAACTCCGCGGCGGACGACCACGGCTTCGTGATGGTGAACGCGGACCCGGGGGGCGGGCTCGTCGATGGGGTCAGCGGGGGGCCGAGCGGCGTGGACTGAACGAAGCGGCGGTTCGAGTAGCTGATCAGCCACTTCCGGCTCGTTCGATGGGCATCCAGCGCGACCACACAGTCGGGCCCGCGGCAGTACGCCACCACCGGGCTACCGCGCGCCAGCCAGTCCTCCCGCGCGTGGCTCATCCAGCGGCATCGAGCGCGCGTCCGGCCGGTGGCCCGCGGCGAGCGCTTCGATGGGCCGGACGTCGAGGATCGTGACCTCGCCGGAGGACACGCGCCGGAGGAGCTCGGTGTCCGCGATCCGCTCGACCGAGCCGTGCTCTTCGACGAAGCTCCGTGTGCCGGTGTGGATCTCCGCGAGCCGCGCGTGGCCGAGGGCCCGGAGGTAGACGTACGGCCCAAGGGTGCCCCCGCCCAGTCGATCGGTCTCTAACAGGACGTGTTTTTCAGCCTCGACCAGGCTTGCGGCTCTCAACACCTGCAGGTGCCGAGCGGTTCTGGCCGTCGAGAGGCGGCGCCCGGGGCGTGCCACAAGAGATCAAGGATCTCCAGACGTTTGGGGTTGGCGACCGCCTTGTCGACGCGCGCAGGGTGCTCGAGGACGGTGTCCCTGAAGCGCGGGATGTTCGGCGGGCCTGGCTTGTTCACATTTTCGGTCGCCGAGTTGGAGGTGCCGAGGGTGATGGAGCCGCTTGGCCTCACCCGCGCTATTTCTCACCCTCTGCCCATCCCGGATGCCCCGGACGGGCCAGACACCGCGCGCCCGCCGGGTGAGCCGGGTTACAGCGCTTCATGTCATTGGCGAGGGTCGTGGGCCGGCTCGGACTCGGCGTCGTCGTCGCTGCGGTGGTGCTCGCGCTGTTAGAGCTCACCGTTCGGATTGTGGCGCCGGCTCTCCGCACCGCGAGCCTGCCCGACACGATGATCCGGGCCCATCTGGACAGTCCGGGGTTTCGGGCGGATCCTGACCTTTACTGGTACTGGGCACGGCTGCCCTCACCTGCGATGCAGATCAACGAACACGGCTTTCGCCGCGTCGCGCCGATGACGGTGGCGCGTCCGGCCGGGGTGTCGCGTGTGGCGGTCTTCGGTGACAGCCAGACCCTGGGGGCCGGGCTCGGGCCGGACGCCACCTACGCCGCGGTAGCCGAGCGAACGCTCAACGCGGACGGTGGGCGGTGGGAGGTGCTCAACGCAGGCATCAGCGGTTTTCGGTCCCTGAATGTGTACCGGCTGCTGAAGCTCAGGATGCTCGCCTATGAGTTGGACTATATTGTGATTGACTGTATGCCCTTCGACAGTCCGAGGGATGATGGCTACACGGTCGGGCGGCCGCATGGCGGGGTGGCGCAAGAAATACGGTCGTTGCTCTGGCAGAGTCGCTTGTTTCACGTCTTGGAGCTGGGGGTCGAGGAGCTGCGCCCGGGGCGCCACCGTTGGTTGGACCGGCCAGCTGCGCCGAGGGACGCACTTGGCACCGGTAACCACGATCTGATCGCCATCTGGGCCGAAGAGCACGGGATTACTTCCGTCTTTATGGAGTATCCGGTCAAGGCGGAGGCTGGCCGCGTCGACTGCCGTACCCTCCCGAACGAGCTGCCGCCAGGGGTCGCGGTCGTACCGGCCTGCCGGGCGCTGCAGGCCGATGGCCGAAGAGCAGAGGAGCTTTTCCAGGACGCGAACCACCTGACGGAGGCGGGGGCCGAGGTGGTGGGGCGGGCGCTCGCCGAGACCCTGGCCAGGCAGCCGCTCGGCGAGGGCTGATGGGCGACGCCGCGCGGTCATGACGTACCTTCAACGTTCCGCGAGTCCTGTCAGCCAACGTTGGGCGCCGGTCGCGCGCCAATCGCGGGCCGCGCCGATCCGGTAAACGATCCGCCCCTGACGCACGACGTAGGTGTCCGGTAGCCCCGAGACACCGTAACGGCGCGCGCCCGACCCTGTTGGATCTCGTACGATCTCGGGTGGGACCTCGCCGCCGAAGTAAGCCTCCACGGTCTCCCAGGGCTCCTCGGTGATCGCCAGCAGGGGCACCGCGGTCGATCGCGTCGCCGCGATGAGGCCCGGCAGCTCCTCGCGGCAGGGCGGGCACCAGGTGGCCCAGAAGTGGACCAATAGCGTGCGGTCCCCGAGCTCGTCCAAGGAACGGGGCCCGGTCAACCCGAGCATCTGGAGTGGAGGTGCGCGGAGATCGATGCTTTCCACCTCGAACGTCGCGTCATTCGTCCGATGCTGCTCCCAGGCCCGATACGCGAGCGTCAACAGGCCCTGCACCAGGAGCAGGACCACGAGGATCGAGGTGATACGCCTCATCGTCCGCGTCGAAGCACGGTGTAGAGCACCGGCAACACCACCAGGGTCAAGGCGGTTGACGACATCAGGCCGCCGATCACCACGGTTGCGAGGGGCCGCTGAACCTCGGCGCCGACACCCGTGTTGAACGCCATCGGGAGAAAGCCCAAGCTCGCCACCAACGCGGTCATCAGCACCGGGCGAAGACGTTCCTGCGCCGCGCCGATCACCGCCTCCCTGAGCTCGACCCCGGCGTCCAGCGTGCGTCGAATGGTGGATACCAACACCATGTCTGCCAACACCGACACGCCCGACAGCGCGACGAAACCGACGGCGGCGGGCACACTCAAAGGCAAGCCGCGCAGCCACAATGCGACCACCCCCCCGACCACGGCGAAGGGTACCCCGGTGAACACCCGCACGGCGTCCAGTACACGTCCATAGGTGGCGTACAACAAGCTGAAGATGAGCGCGAGCGCCAGGGGCACCACCAGCAACAGCCGCGAGCGGGCGCGCTCCAGATGTTCGAACTGACCGCCAAAACGTACGTAGTATCCGGCAGGAAGCTCGACCTGGGCAGCGATCTGTCGGGCGAGCTCCGCGACGAAGCTGCCGACGTCCCGACCCCGGACGTTCGTTTGCACTACGACGCGCCGGCGGCCCCACTCACGCTGGATCGTGGACGGGCCCTCCTGTGTCACGAGTCGCGCGACGCTGCCGAGCGGCATCGCCAGGCCCGCGGGCGTCGTGACCAATAAGCTTCCTATTGTCTCGGCGGCGAGCTCTCGCGGCGCGAGCTGCACAACGAGCGGAAATCGACGTTCGCCATCCTGGACCTCGCCGACATCCTTGCCGGCCAGCGCCTCCACGAGGCTCAGGATCTCAGAGGCGGGTACGCTGTGGCGGCCGCTCGCGGCGCGGTCCACCTCCACGGAGAGAGTTGGCAGTCCCGTCATGACTTCGGTCACGACATCCGCCGCGCCTGGCACCGCCTTTGCGACGGTCTCAATCTCGCGCGCCTTCGCTCGGAGTACATCGAGATCGTCCCCGAACAGCTTGATACCCACATCCGCCCGGATGCCCGCGATCATTTCGTTGACGCGCATCTCGATCGGCTGCGTGAACACCATACGCATTCCGGGCATCACAGCGAGCTGCGCGGACAACTGCTCCACGAGCTCTGTCTGGCTCGTCGCGCGGCGCCATTGTGTCGGCGGCGTCATGGTCACGAAGACATCGGAGAGCTCTGCGCCCATCGGGTCGGTGGCTACCTCGGCGGTGCCGGTGCGGGTCCAGACCCGTTCGACCTCGTCAGGAAACTTCTCAAGGATCAGCCGCTCGATCTGGGTGCCGTACCGCGTGGATTCGTCCAGCGAGACGCTGGCGAGCCGGATGGTGTTGATCACCACCGCGCCCTCGCCCAAGCGGGGCACGAACTCCGACCCCAGGCGGGTGAGCAAAAAGGCGGCGTTGAGGAGGCTTAGCAGCGCGAGGGACAGCACCAGCGCCGGCGCGGCCAGGGCGGCACCCAACACCCGCTGGTAGAGGGATTTGAGGCCCCGGATCAGCCTGTTCTCGTCGTCGCGGCGGCCCCGCCCTAGCAAGAAGCTCGACAGGACCGGAACCAGGGTGAGCGAGGCCAGGGTCGAGCCCACGAGAGCGAAGCTCACGGTCAGCGCCATCGGCCGGAACAGTCGGCCCTCGATGCCCTCGAGCGTCAACAACGGAAGGTAGACCACGAGGATCACGAGCTGGCCGTACATCGTTGGCCCGAGTACCTCCACCGCCGCCGCCTCGACCACCTCGAGGCGCGCCTGCCCGCCACCTTCCGACAGTCGGCGGACTGTGTTTTCCACTTGAATGATCGTGCTGTCCACAAGGAGACCAAAGTCAATGGCGCCGAGGCTCATCAGGCTGCCCGCGACCCCCAGCCCGAGCATCAGGTTGGTCGCGAATAACAGCGAGGTGGGGATGATCAGCGCGACGATCAGCCCGGCGCGCCAGTTCCCGAGGAACACGAACACCACTGCGATCACCAGGAGTGCACCTTCGAACAGGTTGGTCTCCACGGTGCCCAGAACCTGATCCACGAGGGTCGTCCGTTGGTACACCGCTTCGACCTGCACATCCGTGGGCACGCTCTTCTTGATCTCCTCAAGTCGGACCGCCAGCCGGGAGGTCACGTCGTGGCTGTTCTCTCCCATGAGAAGAAATCCGAGCCCAAGCACCACTTCGCCGGTCCCGTCCGCGGTCACGGCGCCGTGACGGAGCTCCCGGCCCTCAACCACCTGCGCGATGTCGCCCACCCGCAGCGGCGTACCTGCGGTGGAGGACAATACGACGGCTTCAACCTCCTGGAGCGTCGTGAGTATGCCGACGCCTTGCACCACGGTGCCCTCGCCGCCCCGGCTGATGGTCCCCCCGCCAACGTTGAGGTTATTCTCCTGTAAAGCGACGATCACCTCGTGCAGGGAGAGGCCTTGCGCCGAGAGCCGCGCTGGATCCACGTGCACCTCGACCCGACGCTCGTCTCCGCCCCAGGTGTTTACCTCCGCGACCCCAGGGACCGAGCGGAGCTGCGGCGCGATCATCCAATCCTGGATGGCCCGGAGCTCGGCGAGCGACCTTGTTTTCCCGCGAACGAGATAGTGGAAGACCTCGCCGAGCCCCGAGGCGACCGGCCCGAGCGAGGGCGGTTCGAGTCCTTGCGGCAGCCGTACGTTGGCCAGCCGCTCGGTGATCATCTGGCGAGCGCGCCAGAGGTCGGTCCCCTCGTCAAACACGAGCGTAAGCTGCGAAAAACCGGGCTTGGAGAGGGAACGTAGCTCGACGAGCTCCGGGAGGCCGAGCAGGGCCTGCTCCACGGTGATGGTCACCTGGCGCTCGACCTCGAGGGGGCCCAGCGCGGGCGCCATGGTGTTGACCTGCACTTGTACGGGCGTGGTGTCAGGAAAGGCGTCCACGGGGAGTCGGAGCGCGGAGAGCACACCTCCGAGCAGGATCAACAGCCAGCCCGACAGTACGAGACTCCGGTGGGCAAGTGCCCAATGGATGGTGGCCTGAAGCCAGCCGATCATGCGCTACTCAACATCGCAGCAGCCCGCTCCGATGCTGTCACGCAGCGTCTCCGTCTTGAGCAGAAAACTACCGGTGGTAGCCACCGTCTCGCCAGCGGCCACGCCGCTGATCAGCCGCGTTTCCTCACCCTCACGTGCGCGAAGCTCCACCCTCCGCGTCTCGAACTCATCCTCAGCCAACTGAACAAATACCAGATTCACGTCCTGCACCCGCTGTACCGCGGCGCTTGGCACCACCAGCACAGGCCTTGGATGGGTGACAACTACGCTCGCCTGGCCGTAACTGTTGGCGCGGAGCAGCCGCTCCGGGTTGGCCAGCACCGCGCGGGCGACCACGCTCCGCGTGTCGACGGTGACCTCGGGCGCGAGGTAGTTGACGGTCCCCGAAAATGGACGATCGGGGAAGGCATCGAGCGCGAAGGTGACCTCGCTGCCGACGCCGACCCGCCCGATCTCCACCTCCGGCACGCTCAGCTCCGCCCACATCACTGAGGTGTCCACGACCTCCACCAGGAGCTGCCCGCCGCCGACCGTCATGCCCAGGCTGGCCTGCGGTGCCATCACCTCCCCGGCAAACGGCGCGCCTACCGTATAGCTCCCGCCTGTCCCGCTTCCGAGATGAGAAAACAAAGCCTCCAACGCTGAAAGTGCGGCTCTGGCGCTGCTCAGCTCATGCTCGGCCTCCTGCAGATCTCGGGCCGAGACGGCGCCTGCGTCGAGGAGGGTCGTGTGCCGAAGCAGCCGTTCATCGGCCATCTTCACGCGGCTGCGCGCTGCCGCGAGCCCGGAACGGCTGGCGGCGAGCTCCATGCTTTCCAGGGTGAACAACGGCGCACCGCGGCCCACGAGCCTGCCCGGCTCCACATGGAGCGAGGTGATCCTCCCCGGAACGGGCGCGGTGACCAGCGCGTGTCGGGTCGTATCGTAGACCACCCGCGCCACCACCTTGATTGTCTCGTCGCGCGAACCTGCGCGGACAACGGCGGTCTCGATACCGGCGAGCCTCGCGGTCTCGCGGGTCTTGAATCGGATCCGGGTGCCGTGGGCGGGCGCGCCGTCTTGGGTTGGGGCGCTGAGGTCGGCGGACGGGCGGCCCTCCCGTTCGGGGTGACATATCGGGCAAAAAGATTCAGGGAAGCCGTGTTCTGTGCACCAGTCTCCTTTGGATTGGAAGACGGCAGCGAGGGCAGGGTTACATTTGGGACACACTGCCTCGACGACACCGTGCGCGACACACCTCGCCTCGGTTGAGGCCGGGGGCGGGTCCGGGGCGAGGTCCGCGGTGGGCCCGGCGCACGCGAGGGCGAGCAGGACGGCGAGCAGGAGGCGAAGCCGCACCGATCAAGGGCCCGTTGGGGGAGGGCGCACGATCTTGATCTCCGGGTTGCACACGAGACACTGCGACTCGGGGAGCGCGTGCTCTTCGCACCAGTCACCCGTGGCCTTGAACGCAGGGATCAAGGACGAGTTGCACCGGCTGCACTGCGACTCCGGAACCGCGTGCTCCACACACCAGTCCTCGTGGGAGCCCGGTTTGATCGTGGTCAAGTCGGCGTGGGCGGTCGGGGTGGCAGGTGCCGGGGGCGGCACCGCGGGCTGCAGCGCGGGCGGCGAGGGGGCGGTGGAGCAGGCGAAGGCGAGCAGGATGAGCAGCATAAAAGCTCCACTTGTGGGGAGGCTAACGCGGGGGAGGGCCTATCCGCCGTCGTGTCTGCGGGCAACGCCGACGGGCCCCGTCCTGACGGTGCGCTCAGAGGAGACCGCCCCCGTGGGCGCCCGGCACCGAGGGCCGGGATCAGTTTCGTGCGACCCGTTCCGCCTGGTTAGATTGGGCCATCGCCAGCGCCTGTCGTGCAGCTCCCACCCCGCTCGCTCTGGTTGCTCGTCCTCCTCGGGGGCGCAGGCCTTCTCAGCGCCTGCGCTCCTTCGGAAAAGAACCTTCGGAGCGCTGCTGTATGGCGATAGCTTCGAGGACGTCTGGATCGGCTCCCGCTCGGGTGTGAACCTGCTCCGTGGCGGCGCGCGGTGAACGGGCGCGACTCAGGTGCCGGGTGCGCGCCGCCGAACCCGGTTAGCTCGCCTCATGCTCTTCCTGCTCCTCGCGTGTTCCGACCCGCCGCCGAAAAAGTCTCTTCCGCCTGTGGTCGACTCAGACTCCCCGCCCGTCGAGTCCACCCCGCCGGTGGATACGGGGCCGCCCGACGGCACTTTCTCCGGCACCCTCACGAGCAGCGACGGCGCCTACACCGCCACCTTTGCCGCCTGGAAAGCGTTCACCTACGGCAACTCGGAGACCTCCCTGGTGTACCTCTCAGCCAACCCTGAGGCGACCTGCGACGCGCTGGTCGGCTCGCTCCTCAGCGCGGCGGATCCGAGCACCCTCTACGGCGCCGATGACTGTAATGTGGTGATTCAGCTGGGCGGGACGCTGCCGCAGGACTTCGTGGCGGGGGACTCTTTCACCGCGTCGATTCAGCTTTTTTGCACCTTCGGCGGGAGCGGCTTCGTCGAGGACAACGGCGCCTGGCGTTGGAACGGCTCCTGGTTTGTGGGCACGGCGAGAACCGGAAGCTTTCACCTTGAGAATGGCGCGACCGGCATCACGGGTACGCTCGACGTGACCGAGGTGGACGGCAGCTTTCCGTACCTCGACGGCGTGCCGTCGGCCTCGTTCACGGGCGCCGTTTCGGGCAACGTGCTGGGTGAGACGTGCGAGGGCCTCGGGTCCCACCCGATATTTACGAGGTAGCCGCGTTCAACAGCGGAACACGCGGCTCGCCCGGTCAGCTCGCGGTCAGCTCGCGGTCAGCTCGCGGTCGGGGCCGGTCGCGCGGCGGCGGCGTCAAGCATCGCCTTGAGCTCGCCCGAGTCGTGAAGTTGGCGCAGAATGTCTGAGCCGCCGACAAACTCGCCGCCGATGAACACCTGCGGGATCGTCGGCCAGTTCGTAAACGACTTGACACCGTCACGGATCTCTTCGTCTGCCAATACATTGACTGTCGCGTAGGGTCGGTTGTAGCTCGAGAGGATCCCGGCCGCGGTGGCGGAGAATCCACACTGCGGCGCTTGCGGGTTGCCCTTCATGAAGAGCACCACCGGGTTCTTCTCCACGGTCAACCGGATGAACTCGGGCGCGCTGTGACTGCCCCGGGGCGACTTTGGCTCCTCCGGCTCGGCGGGAGGCTCGTAGGGACGGGCCGTAGCCCCTTGCGGCGCGCTCGGCGGCGGGGCGCCAAGGATCGGGAGGCGGCGTTTGATACGGTCGATGATTCCCACTTTGTACTCCTTCCGGCTTGGGCTTCGGCGCGGGGAGCTCCCATCACCTTCCCCCAGGGCCACTGATGTTCTATGGTCGGCGGATGCAGCTTATCCTCATCGCGCTCTCGACTCTGTGCGCGTCCGTACCCATGTTGGCATTCCTGCTGCTGATCTGGTGGCTGGACCGCTACGACCGGGAGCCGATATGGCTGGTGCTCCTCACCTTTGCTTGGGGAGCCTTCGGGGCCACGGGGCTCTCGCTCATCCTCAACTCGGCCTTCGCGAGCGGCCTGGCGATGGCGCTCGGGCCGGAGATGGCGGACATGATCACGGCGCCGCTGGTGGCGCCCCTCGTAGAAGAGCCGATGAAGGCGCTGATCTTGTTCGTCATCATGTTCTCCCGGCACTACGACAGCGCCAACGATGGCTTTGTCTACGGCGCCGCCGCTGGGCTCGGCTTTGGTATGACCGAGAATTTCCTGTACTTCTACCAGGTGTCGGGGGACACCGGCACGTGGATGCAGACCGTGTTCATCCGGACCTTCTTCTCGGCGCTCATGCACGCGGGCGCGACGTCGGCGGTCGGCGCCGCGCTTGGTTACGCACGCTTCTCAGGCACCCTCGCGAAGGTACTTGCGCTCCCGGCCGCTTTTTTTGTAGCCTGCGGGATGCACTTTGCGTGGAACGGGCTCCTCACGCTCGGCGGTGTCGCCGGCTCGGGCTGGCCGGTCCTGCTCAATTTCTTGCTCTTCCCACTCGAGTTCCTGGCCCTGTTCCTGGTGTTCCAGTTCGCGCTCTGGCATGAGCGCAAGGTGATTCGCCGAGAGTTGGCGGATGAGGTGGAACAGGGCCTCATCCCGCTGGCGCACGCCCGCAACATCGCCAGCTGGCTGAAAAGAGGGCGTCGAGACTGGGTCCCTGTGGGAGTCCCCCACCATCAGTACGTTCGCGCGGCCACGACGCTCGCCCTACGCAAACACCAGTGTCGGAACAGCACGGGCTCCGCCCATGACTTCTTCCGCGAGGACGTGCTCAGGCTTCGCCGTGAGCTCCAAGCGCTGCTCGCGCTGGCTGATCGCTCGCGCTGAACGCCAAACGGGGGCTCAGAGCGCGGGACCCAGGGGAGTTGGCGCGCTCAGCCCGGCTTCCACCTCGTTGAATCGAACGACCATCGTCGGCGCCACCTGTCGCGCGAGCACCGGGCCGCCCTCCGCGGCGGGATCTCGCTCCCAGGCCTCCTGCCACGCGGCTCCGGCTTCATCCAGCCGCCCCAGCTGTTCTAGAGCCTTCGCCCTCCCGATCCACGTCGTCGCTCGGTCGGGCGCTTCCGCGAGCAGCGATTCGCTCAGGCTTGTCGCCACTTCGACGTCACCCCGCCATAAGGCCGCCTCGAGCTCCGCCAGCCGGGTCGCGAGGGTGGCGTCGGGGATCGGCGGCTCGGCCCCCGGATCGATCTCCCAGCTTGCACGAGCGCGGATGCGGCGGGCGACATCGTCGGGCGCCCGATTGGCGGCCTCTTGCAGGCGTCCCTGGGCGACCAGCAGCGCTACCTCGAGCGCGTCGGTCTCGGGGCCGGGCGCTCGGCTCCGCAGCGAGGGCACGTGGGTCAGCGCATCGGCATAATCGTGACGTTGCACCCGGAGGTTGATGCGTCGCCGGGTGGGTTCGGCTCGTCGGCTGTCGGTGCGCTCCCAGTGGGCGAGCAGCGGGTCGAGCCCCGCAGGTCCGGCCACGGCCTCTTCGGCGGTGACGGTCAGCGCCGCGATCGAGGGGTCCCAGTTGAACTCGGCCGGGAGGCGCCGAAGCAGAGACCGGGAATCCTGCGCCCGACCGACCGCAAAAAGTGCTCGCGCCCTCGCCTCCAGGAAGCGCGGGTCGTCGGGCCACCGTTCGGCGATGGACTCCCAGAGCAACAGGGCCTGGTCGGCCTTCCCCAGGCTGTCCAGCAAATGGGCGCGGTCGGCCAGGAGGAGCGCGGAGTCCGGCCGCTCGAGCGAGGCGCGCGCGAGCCCCTCAACTGCCCCGTCGGCGTCGCCGTTGGCCCCCAAGTCCCACCTCGCCAGCAGCCACCAGGCTAGCGCCTGCTTGGGGTCGATGTTCACCGCCCGTCGGAGCACCCCGGCGCGTACATCCCCCTCGGGTATCGGCATGTAAGCATGATAAATTGCTGCACTTCGGCCCGTGATGAGCTCCGCGTAGGCGTCCCTCGAGCCTGGAGTCGCCCAGGCGAGCCGCACGCTCTCGGGCACGGGCTGGCCCAGCGTGTCCGCGACGCCGCCGAGGAGCAGCGCGACCGCCTCGGTCGGCGCCCGCTGGCGGGCCTCGGCGTTCCACGTGGCACAGGCCTGTCCGGCCGGGCATATCTCCAGCTCATAGCTCAATAAGGGGCCGAGTGGGTTGGGTTTGGCGCCCTTCGACTCTGGCCTGGCCCGGACGAGGAGCCGAAGATCGGCCTGCGAGCGAGCGCGCGAGGCGGCGAGCTCGATGGCCAGCGCCGGACCGTTGGTGCTTAGTTTGGGTATAACGCCCGGAATATCGTAGAGTCCCAACTCGAAGGACGCAGTGAGGAGGCCGCGAAGCTCGGGCTCGAACTGGGTGACCCCTTCGATACGAAAGGGCGCCAAACGGAGCTCGGTCAACGGCGGCGCGAGCGGGGCTGGAGCCGCCTCCTCCACACGAACCGGGTTAGGCTCGGTACAGCCTACGATGAGCGCCAGCCCCCCGACCCAACGGCCCAGTCTGCTGTGGCGTCTCCTTCGTTGGGTCGCTCGGTTGTTCGTGCTTTTGTTGGTCATCGGCGGCGTAGGGGGGTGGCAGGCATGGTTGTGGTTTGATCGGGAGATCCTCTCCACCCTGCCGGCGGAGCTGGCCCGGAGTACAGACTTCCGTATCCCGTGTAGCGTCCAGGTGTACGACGCTGGAGGCCTCCGCGTCGACGAGTTCTACCTTGAGCGGCGGGTATGGGTGCCGATTCGGGAGCTCCCGGAGCACGTGTGGCGGGCCTTTGTAGCCGCCGAAGACCGCCGATTTTTTGCGCATCGCGGGGTCGACCCCCTGGGGATCGGGCGGGCGCTCGTGGTGAACCTGCAAGGCGGGTCGGTGCGGCAAGGTGGCTCCACCATCACACAGCAGCTCGTCAAGAACCTGCTTGTTGGAAAAGAGAAGAGCTACCGTCGTAAGTTGCGCGAGGCGGTACTGGCCGGGCGGCTCGACGCCGAGCTCGACAAGATGGAACTCCTGGAGCTGTACATCAACTATATCGCCCTTGGGCATGGCAATTATGGTGTCGAAGCCGCGGCACAGGACTACTTCGGCATCTCAGCGCGGGAGCTCGACGTCGGCCAGGCCGCGATGATCGCCGGCTTGGTGCCCGCACCTTCGCGCTACTCTCCCAGGAACAACCCGGCACTTGCGGCTCAGCGTCGGGAGATCGTCCTGAAGCTGATGGTGAGCCAGTCGTTGATCTCCGCTACGGAAGCGAGCTTACACCTTGCGGATCCGGTGCTCGTCCCGCGCAACACCGGGGCGGGGGGCGGAGTCGGCGCGGCTTACCTCACAGAGACCCGGCGCGAGATTCGACGGGTCTTCGGCCAGGATGTACCCTTTTTGGAGGGACTCCAGGTCTACACGCCGCTGGACGTCCGGGTGCAGGCGGTGACGGAGCAGGCGTTGAGGGACGGGCTGCAAGCGTTGGAAGCGCGCCAGGGGGCCCGCGGTCCGGTGCGGAATATTCCCGTGGATCAACGTGCGGCTTTCCTTGCGCGCGGCGACGGGCTCAAGATCGACCGACAGACCAGCGCCTTCCGTGACCCGCGGCCGGGAGAGTGTTTTTTTGCGCTGGCCGACGACGCGCTTGGAGCATTGTCCTCGGGCCCCTTCCACTTCGCCCTGCGCGCGTCGGAGCTCGAGGTGCGCGTACGCGTGCCGGATCAGGCGCCGAGTACGCTTGGCGCGGTGCTGAACGCAGGGGATGTGTTGGAGGTGTGCATCCCGGCGGAGCGCCCCGAGGGGGAGTCGCCGGATCGTGTGATTCGGCGTGATCGACCCTGGTCCGAGGGCAGTGTGGTGGCGATCGAGAACGCGACCGGGCACGTCGTGGCGCTGGCGGGGGGCTACGACGTTGGCATGGAGGGCCTTGTACGAGCCACACAAGCGAAGCGGCAGCCGGGCAGCTCGTTCAAACCCTTCGTGTACGGGGCTGCGCTCGTCGAGGGGCGGCGGCAAACCGACATCATCGTGGACAGCCCCTTCTCCCTCATCGGCACGAACGGGTTGCCTTGGGCTCCGCAGAACTACGACGGGAAGTACTTTGGGGCGGTGCCGCTCCGTACCGCGATCGCCTTGTCGCTGAACACGGTGGCCGTCCGGCTCGCGATGGAGACCGGCGTCGAAAAGGTCGCTTCGCTGGCGCGGTCTCTGGGCGTGCGCTCGCCGCTCCGTCAGGACCTCACCGTCGCGCTCGGCTCCTCCGAGGTCACGCCGATGGACATGGCGGTGAGCTATGCCTCGATCGCGCGGCTCGGAGTCCGGGTCGACCCGGTGTACATCACGCGCGTGCATGACCGTACCGGTCGGCAAATCGCGCTTTCTGGGGAGGGTATTTCGTTGCCAGGCGCCGAAGGGGGCACGCTGCCGGGCCTCCCCGGCGTACAAGCGATGCCCGCGGGGGAGGCTTATGTCCTTGCGGACATGATGCGGAACGTCTTCTTGGCTGGAACGGCGAAACGAGGCCAGAAAGCCGGTATGGACTACGCCGGAAAGACAGGTACAACATCAGGTTTTGTCGACGCGTGGTTCGTGGGCTACTCCCCGCGATACACCGTCGCCGTGTGGGTGGGCACGGATGGAACGGTCTCGATCGGCGAGCGGGAGACCGGCGGGAAGGTGTCCCTCCCGATCTGGACGGCGGTCATGGACGCTCTGCCCAACATCCCTGAAGAACGGTTCGCGGTTCCGGAGGGGGTCAGTCTGCTCCCCGTCGAAGATAAGTGGCTCGGCTTCGTCCGTGGGAACATGCCTCCGGACAGCCCGCAGATCCCTGAGTTTGACGACCGTGAGCCTTTGCCTCCGTTCGGCTTCGAGCCGCCGCTGGCGAAACCGCCGCCTGCGCCGCCTCTGTCGCCGGACGGGGAGCTTCCGGTCGGTGAGGCGGGCTGATGGCGACCCCTGCGCCCGCACCCAGCCTTCGGCGGGCCTTTTTTCTGCGCGCGGTCAACGTGTCGGGCACCAACCTGGTCAGGATGGCCGATCTGCGCGCCGACCTGGAGGCGGTGGGTTTTGGGGGCGTAGAGAGTCTGCTCGCGTCGGGCAACCTCATCGCGACGCCGCCGGGGGCGCCCGAGCCGGGCCGGCGCTTGGTCGAGGAGGTGCTTGCGCGCCGGCTCGGGCGCAGAGCCGCCGTGGTGATGTTCAGTCAAATGGAGCTGGAACGGCTGCTCTCCGCAGTACCGGACGGGCCGCCGCCCGGGGCGAAGCACTTCGTCGGCCTGACGGGCGAAGAGCCCAGCTCGGAAGGGTGGCAGCGGCTTCTTGCCGTTGATGGTCGCGGGGACACGGTGACTGCGCTCCCCCGTGGTGTGTTGCTCGCTTGTTTCGCGGGTCAGGCAGAGACCGTCTATACCACCGACAAGCTCGAACGGACCCTGGGAGTACCCGTCACTGCGCGGAACCTGAACACCTTGAACAAGGTCCTCGCGAAGCTTGGGCAGGGTCAGGCGGCGCCGACGTGAGCCCCAACGTGCCGGGGCATCGGATTCTTGAGGTCATACGCGAGGTTCCCGGGCGCCGTATCGTGCTCCGCACCGAGCTGGATGGGGTGCAATGCAGCACGCGGGTGATCCTCGACGCCCGGCTCGACGCCCGCCACGCCCCGCTGGTCGCCGAGCTGGTCCTGCGGGGACGAGGATCGTTGGCGGGAATGCCGGAGGCCGTGGGCCTTGTATTGGAGGGCTATCGCGTGGCGGCGCGCCTCCCTCGCGACAGTCGCTGGTGGACACACGCGCTCGCGGCCGGCGTCACCCCGGATCACCACGCCTACGTGAGCACCCGCTGGATGGAGGGTACGCCGCTCCACGAGGTCTCGGGGCCGCTCCACGACGATGTACGCGTCCCCGTGCTGATGGGCGTGGCGTTCATCCTGCACGAGCTCCACAGTCGTCAACTGGTCTACGGAGATCTGAAGGCCGAGAACCTGATTCTTTCGGCGGATGGCCTTCCGGCGCTGATCGATCTGGACACCGTACGCGAAGTGCCGGCGGAGAACCTTCCGGCGGTCACCCGAGACCTCACCCGCAGCTGGGCTGCGCCCGAGCAGCACCAGCACCACAGCTACCTCGCCTCGGATATCTGGGCGTTCGCCGGGCTCGTTGAGAGTCTGTCCCCGGGGGGTGCGCCGCCTGGCTGGCGCGAGCTCCTTCGTGCCTGCCGCCACCCTGATCCGCTGAGGCGCCCGCAGACGCGGATGGTTTACGAGGTCATCTCCGGAGAACGTACGGGGGAGCTGCTTGATTGGGAGGGGCGCCCGACCCCGGCGTCGGCGGGGACCGAGCGCACAGAGCGGGTCGGCGAAACGCCGCCCGGCGCCGAGGCACCGGCGGTGGTTCGTACGGAGCGGGTCGCGGATGTCGGCAGCCCGTCGGTGACGTCGGTGGTCGCCGAGCAGGTACGTGAGGAGGGCCCATCCCGGCCCCAGCTACCGAGCTGCGCGGGCGTTGTGGTCGGCCTGTTCCTGGTACCGCTGATGCTCTGCGTCGGCGGCGGCCTCTGGCTTGACCAACGATACGTTGACGAGGCGAACACCGCGGCGGAGGCGGCGCTGAGCGGACTTCGCGCCTACAAGACCCGCCCGGAGCTCAACCGTGACACCCGCCAACGGAAGGCGCTGCGGGACAATGCCCAGGCCGCGTGGGAGATCCGTACGACCGCGCGCGCCGGGGCCGTCTACGCCCTGGCGTTGGTGTGGGAGCAGGGGTGGCAGGACTCGGGAAGAACCTGGAATGATGCCGCGTATCTAGAAGCGAAGGCTCACCTCGACCGGATCAGCGGCTCGAATGAGCCGGAAGCGCTGCTCGCCGCGGCTACGCTCGCGGGCGCAAGCTGTCGCCTCCGCCGAACCGAGGCGACCGCGGTCGGGGATTGTAGCCGTTCGCTCGATACGCTTGACCGCTTCTTCGAGCTCCTCCCTGACCGAGAGGACACCCGCTGGCTCGGGGTCGAGGGTGCGTGGACTGAGGTGCTAGTGCTCACCGACGAGGCATACGCCGCGGGGGACGCACGTTTGCCCGAGGCGGCGACCATCCTCAAACGGGGCCTTGATCGTTGTGAGCTGACCGAAGGTTGGTTGTCGTGGGCGCCCGTCAACGGTCCCGAGATGCTCCAGGACTGCCTGGTGCTCGCCGGCTTGGCCCCGGATTTCAAGAGGTATTTTGCGTGGTCTCGCCTCCTGCTGGCCACCGATCAGGTCGGGGGCCAGCCAAACGCTGACACCCTTCGTCACCTCTACTCGGCGGCAGGTACAGGATGTGACAGTGTCAAGGTGACGCGTGGGAAGCGCGGGGACTACTTCTATAAAGGAGCGGACTGGTGCCTCGCAGTGGGGCACGCCGCCCGCGGAGCCCGGGCCGAAGCGATGGTGTTGATCGAGCGCGCCGCGGACCCGAGCCGCCCATGGACCCAGCTACAAGCGGGATTGGACGCAGAGGAGAGCCTGTGAGGGGGAGGAGGCTGCGTGGCTTCGAAGTCTGACCCCCGTCAGCCACCGGGCAAGCTGCGGGTGCCGTTCCGACGGGTTGGCGTCTACTTGCTCATCGCCTGTTTGCTCCTGATGTTGGCGCTGGAAGGGGTGAGGGAGGCCAACGCATTTCGGCAGGCCAACCGAGAGCGCGAGATGATCCAGGCTCAGGGCGCGCTCGCCCGGTTGGTTGAGGGTTGGGAGGACGAGATCGTCACTCGCGCTCAGGGATGGCTCTCCGAGATGGAGACCGTCGAGACGCTGCGAACGCGTCAGAGTCTGGTTCGCGACCATAACGTTTGGATGGAGGCGCTGTATCTATGGGAGCCCGGGGAGGTGCTGTGGCCGGGCTCGGCGGTGGACGAGGACATCGCCGGCCTCCGCGCACACTCCTGTTTTGGGCCGTGGGAGGCGCTTCCTCCGGGAACAGACGCGCTCGAGGTGGTGGCCGCCCTGAGGACCTGCGTCGACGTGGCGCCGCTCGCAGTCCGCGCCTACGCCAGCTCCCTGATCGCGGTGATTGAGCTCGACGAAGATGATATCCCCGCAGCCGAGGCCGTGTTGCGGCCTCTGACGCAGACGACGCTCGCCGAGGCCCAACACAGCGGCATGGCCATCCGGCGGGCGCTCAGCCTCCGGCTTCAGTACCTTGAGGTGATTCGGCGCCTCGACCCTGTCTTAGCCGACCGGATGCTGCCGGGCCTGGCCCGTGAGGTGGCCCAGCTCGATGGGCCCTCGCTCGCGTCGGTGCTCGATCTCTACACGGGTGCGCTGCTGCCGGGTCTCGGATTGCTCCCTTCAGAACAAGAAGAAGCGGCGATGCGTGCGACGCGCCGGATCGCGGTGTGGCGGGAGGTGTCCGGGCGCTCCTGGGAGTCGGCGGGGGGCGGGACCGGCCGTTCGGAGATGAAGCTCTTGGTGGATCCCTTCGGTGATCCTCCCTATTTGTTGCTCTACACGCGGCTTGGCGTAGGCGCGCTGTTTGGGGGCGTACAGCTCGATCAGCCGCGGTTGGTGTCGGCGTTCATCGAGCGTGCCGACTCGAGTCTTCGCCCCTGGATCTCGGTGCGCGACACCGGTGGTCACCTGCTCGTGGGGGACGGCTCGCCTCTGGTGGTCGAGATCGCCTTCACCCGGGTGCTTCCGCATCTCCGGGCGGGCCTGTCGGCCGCCTACCTGGAGACGCAGCTCGCCGACGAACGCCGGGTGATCCTCCCGTTGATCCCGATGTTCATTGGTCTGGTCGTAGGTGTGCTCGCCCTCGCAGGCCTGATGCGCACCGACCGCCAACAGATGGGGCTCCTCGAACAACAACGCGAATTCATCGCGAGGGTGACCCACGAGCTGAAGACCCCGCTCGCCGGCATCCGCCTGATGGCAGAGAATCTTGAATTTGGTGCCTTTCGAGATGATAAGCAGCGGCAGCTCTTCGCGCAGCGCATCATCAAGGAGACCGACCGGCTCCACCTTCGGGTAGACGAAGTGCTCCGCGTAGCCACGCGGCCGCTCGAAGAGGAGGTACAACGTGCTGATCCCACGCAGCTCGTGACAGAGCTCGCCGATCGCTGGCGGCCGCTGTTCGAACAACACAAGGGCGAGCTGTCGGTGGAGCTCGAGCCTATCGGGCCGGTGATCGTCAAGGCGGGGCTGCTGCGCGACGCCCTGTACAACCTCGTGGACAACGCCCTGAAGTACCGCGACCCCGCGCGCCCGGCGCGGGTGGTGATCCGCGTCACGGGTGAGCGCCGCTGGGTGGTGTTCGAGGTGACCGACAACGGGCTCGGGGTGCCCGCCAACATGCGAAAGGCGGTCTTCGAACGGTTCCGTCGGGTCGAAGGGCCAGGTCGCGGAACGTCTGGCGGTCATGGACTTGGGTTAGCTTTTGTTGCGGACGCCGCCCGAAGCCTACGCGGCAAGGTAGAGTGCCGCGAAGGCGTCGACGGTGGCGCCAGCTTCGTATTCCGTATTCCCCGGAGAACCTGATGGAATCCCTTGGCGCAAGCATACTTTTTGTCGAAGATGACGAGACCTTGGCGATGGGCCTGGAGAGCGCGCTTGAGCACGAGCGGTTCTCGGTCACCCACTGCGACACCGCCGAGGCCG
This sequence comes from Deltaproteobacteria bacterium, assembly GCA_947486185.1. Classification (GTDB taxonomy): domain Bacteria; phylum Myxococcota_A; class UBA796; order UBA796; family SXON01; genus CANKTH01. The sequence continues at coordinate 5,322 of CANKTH010000048.1, read as the reverse complement.
CGCTCGCGGCGATCGAAGACGATCTTCCTGACCTGATGATCCTCGACATCATGCTCCCGGGCATGGACGGGTTGTCGATGTTGCGTAAGGTCAAGGCTTCGCATCCCGAGCTGCCGATCATCCTGCTCACCGCCAAGAACACCGAGTTCGACCGTGTCCTGGGCCTGGAGCTCGGGGCCGACGATTACGTCACCAAGCCCTTCTCCTCCCGAGAGCTGGTCGCGCGGGTGCGTGCGCGGCTCCGGAGCCGCCCGGCTGCGCCACGTACCCAGGACACCCTGAAGTTCGGACACAATGAAGTGGACCTTCGCCGCCGTATCCTGCTGCGCGAGGGCGTCGAGCACCGTATGACCACCCACGAAGCGGGGGTGCTCCGCTACCTCATCGCCCACACCGGTCGTGACGTGAGCCGTGAGGAGCTGCTTCAAAATGTGTGGGGTTATTCGCCGACCATGGCCACGCGCACCGTCGACAACCAGATCCTGAAGCTGAGGAAGAAGATCGAGGACACCCCGGCGGATCCGCGGCACATCCTCACCGTTCATGGCATGGGTTACCGTTTCGAGGCCTGAGAGGCGGCCTTATGAGCTGGCGCTGCTGTAGTGACGCAGCGCCGCGCGCCATACCCCTCGGCTCACCAACAGCGCGCCGAGCCCCACGGCAACCGCGCCCAGCGCGGCCTGGAGCTCCAGGCGTCCCAGTAGGGCCATCGCCGGGTAGCTGGTGACCAGCGCCACGGGGACCAGCACCGTGACCGTCGTGCGCAGCCACCCACGGTAGATCGTGACCGGCCACCGCCCGGTGTCCACCACCGCCCCAAGTAGAAAACGGAGGTTGTCCACCCGTACAAACCAGAAGGACAGGCTGATTACGACCACCCAGAGGCCGTACATCGCCGCCATCCCCGATCCGAACATAAGCGTGGCGGCGAGGATCTGCGCAGGGGTTGGAGGGGGTAGCCCTGCCAAGGCCCAGCCGCCGACCAGCACCCCAGTGACCACCTCCCAGAGCCTTGAGGGGTCGACCTGGCGGACGCTACACAACAGTTGCGCATCCACCGGCTTGAGTAGGATATGATCGAAGGTCCCGGTCCGTACCGCATCCACTGTCGCGCCGAGGTTGGGCTCCACGACCGTGCCGAGGATCCCTCCTAAGAGAAGGAAAAACGCGGATACGAGCATGGCCTCCCGCAGCGTGAAGCCTCCGATCACCGGGTTGGTCTGCCACACGAACACCATCGGCAGCAGCACGCCGACCGCGCTGGACAGCCCGACCCCGAACTGGAGCAGGAAGTTCGCCCGGTATTGCATCAGCCCCATGAGCGCAGCGCGCGAGGCGGCCGCCAACACCCCGAGGGTGAAACGGGGGCCGGTCGGATGCCGGCGCGGTGTCGCGGGCCTATGCACCCGAAGCCCCGTAACGCCGGAGTCCGCGCCGCCAGAGCACGCCGAGGAGCAGAAAAGACAGCATGGACCAGGCAAGCTGCAGCAGCAGCGTGGTCGCGATCGGAGCCTCGCCTAAGAGAAGCTCGACGGGCGCGCCGAGCGTCGCATAAAAGGGCGACCAACGGGCCGCTTCTCCGAGGGACAGGGGGAGGAGCGCGTTGGGGATCAGGTAGCCCGAGAGCAGGCCCCAGAGCGCCACCCACGCCGAAAAAAAGCCCATGGACTGGTCGATCCAGAAGGCGAGGAGCGCGAAGCTGGCCTGCACAGACCACATCAGCCACAACGCCAGCAGCACGGAGAGGGGAAAAGCGAACAAATTCGCCAGCTCCGGCCAGAAGATCAGCTCAGGTCGCCAGAGGATCAGGCCCAACACGAGCGGCGCGAGGATCACGAGGCGCATGGGCCAGGCCGCGAGGGTCTCGGTGATGCTCCACCAGCCAGGATGAATCGGGCGAAGTAGCCACGTGGACAGCCCGCCGGTGCGGATGAGGTGGTTGAGCTCCCAGATCACCCACGCCGCGGTCAGGTGGCGAACCACGAGGTTCACCGCGAAGTATCGGGTCACCTCCACCTGGCCCCAACCGCGGACGGGGCCATCTGCGACCGCGGCGTCCCAGATCGCCAACATGACCAACGGCATGGTAGCGGACAGCACCCAGATGAGCATCTCGGCGCGGTAGGCCACCATTTCGGCGAGGGCCACCCGGAAGAAGGTGAATGCGCGGTCGAGGACCCGATTCATCCGCGGTCTCTCGCCTCCACACGCGGATCGGCCTCCGACCGGAACACCCGGGCGATCACCTCCTCAACCGGAGGTGCCTCCACCCCGACCTCCCACAGCGGGTTGAGCGCGAGCACCCGCGAGAGCAGCAGGTTGGTGTCCTCGGCGGGCACCGTGCGGATCATCCGGCCTTGATGTTCCTGAAAACCAAGCTCGGCGAGGCGCGGATCCACCGCGGCGACGCTCACCCGCCGCTCCGGCGCGACCTCGCGGGTCAGGCTCTCCAAGCTGCCGTCGTGCCGGATGCGGCCCTGATCGATGATGAGCAGGCGCGGGGTCAGCGCGGCAATATCCAACATATAGTGGCTGGTGAGCAGCACGGTGGCGCCGTCTCTATGATTACACTCGAAGATGAAGCGGCGCACCTGCTCCTGCATCGTGACATCCAGCCCGATGGTCGGTTCATCGAGGAACAATACCTGCGGCGAATGGAGGAGCGCGGCGCAGAGCTCACATTTCATCCTCTCGCCGAGGGAGAGGTTACGTACCGGCCGGTCGAGCAGCGGCCCAAGCTTGAGCATCTCCACAAGCTCATCCAGGCGGCGCCGATAGTCGCCTCGGTCGATCGCGTAGATCGCCCGATTGAGCTCGAAAGTCTCGATCGGGGCGAGGTCCCAGAGGAGCTGTTGTTTCTGGCCCATCACGAGCGTGATACGCGACAGGTAGTCGGCCTCGCGGTCGTAGGGACGGTGTCCCAACACACGAAGCTCACCGGCGCTGGGATGGAGCAACCCCGCCAACATCTTGAGCGTGGTGGTTTTTCCTGCGCCGTTCGGGCCCAGGAAGCCTACGCGCTCGCCTGCGGCGATGGAGAAGCTCACGTCCCGCACGGCGTGTACATCGCGGCTTTTCCGGCTCCAGAAAGAGCGGATCGAGCCCCAGACGCCGGGCGCTTTCTCCGCGACCTGGTAGGTCTTCGACAGCCCCTCGACGACCACCGCTGGCGGTGCGCCCGCCATGGATCAGTTGCTCCGTACGAGCCCGAGCAGCGTACGGGTCGCGATGCCCGCGTGCGCGAAGTCCGACACAGTCTCGGACAGCAGTTTTTCGCGTTGTTTCTCGGGGATCGCGGCCATCGTGGCGGTGACGTCGTAGGCAGTGTCCTTTTCGAGGTCGTAGGTCTCGTCGTCCACCATCCGCTCGGTGAAGCTCTTTTGGATGGTCTTGTCGATGGTGCGCGCGTGCGACGCTGATTTATCGGAGAGCCGCGCCACGATCTCGGTGACGTTGGTGTCGCTCCAGGTGGGCACCCCGGTGTTCAGCGCGGTGACCAGCGCCGTGCTGGTGGTGTCGGGGCTGGTGTAGTGTTGTTGGAGCTTCAGGGCCACGAAGTCTTCGTACAAGAAGTGCCGATTGGCGGCGAGCTGGGACGCCCGGGTCTTCATCGCGTCCTTCTTGGAGCTCACGGCGTAACGAAGGTAGTAGCCACCGCCAACGCTGGGCAGCGCCTTGGAGTGGTAGGGCTGCGCGAGATCCTGAAGATAGTGGGTCGACCACGCTGCGAAACGATAGCCCCAGTAGGCGTGGCCTTCGGCGATAGCGAGCTCGGAGAGCCGGGCGAACAGCTCGACCCGCTCGACCATGATGTTCTCGGTGACCTCGGGCGCGAAGGCGCGCACGAGGAAGTTCTCGTGACCGAAGTACATGTGAAAGGGGGCTTTGCTGCTCTCACCTTCGGGTTTGCCGAAGGGCTGCTCGCCGTAGCCATACTCCGTGATCGTCCACAAGCTGTGGTCGTAGTGCCAGTCGGGCTCATCGACAAAGGTGGCTACCACCTCTCGAATCGTCATGGTCTCGCCCGCGGCCACAAAGTCGTAACGAAAAGGGGCGACCGGCTTGAGGATAGACGAGACGCTGCCGAGGTCAAGCAGCGGGGCGGCCGAGGTCTCGCCCGGGAGCAGTCGGCGTACCATCGGGAGCTCAGAGGCGGGGTTGATCCGCGCCGAGCGCAAAAAAGCCGCGGTGGAGGGCGCCTGAGTGTCGAACGGGATGCTCTTGAAACGTTGGCTCCCCTTCTGGCCGAGCCACACGTAGAACTCGTCAAAAACCTTGGCGACACCCGCAGCTTCGGCGGTGAGAAAACTGTCGAGCGGCTCCACCGTGACGCTGTCATTGGCCCAGGGGGTGGTGTCGTGCGACAACATCGGCCCGGTCATGAGGTAGTGGTAGCCCCAGGCGTGGGCGGGAGAAACCAGGAGGGTAATGAGCAACATGCGCCTCGATAGCCGGGGGCCGGGTTGGGCGCCACGTCGCGCCGGGGTGGTGGCGCCCCCAGATGCGGCGGCACCGAGGCCGGACACCCGATCCGGTCGCTCACACCGCGGGTGCCCCGCCACCGCGTGCGGGATATCGCCGCTTCGGGAGCAGCGTATGGCTAGAGACGTCACCCACATCGTCGCTTTCCGGGGCGCGCCGCCGACCCCGGAGCTGGACCAACCGCGACCGGAGCGGCGGGTCCGTGGAGCCCCGCTTCGCCAGACATGGCCGTGGTACGCCCATCCCGGAGAGCGCCTGTTCGCGGGAGAGTGGGCCTGCGAAGCGGGAGCCTGGCGGATCGAGGTCCCGGAGAACGTCCACGAGGTGTGTACCCTCCAGAGCGGCAGGGTGCGCCTCACGGACGACGCCGGTCGGAGCGTCGAGTTCGGGCCGGGCGAGTCCTTCGTCGTGCCCGGAGGCTTCCACGGTGTGTGGGACACGCTGGAGCCGCTCAAGAAGACCTACGTGATTGCGCTGATATAGACCCTGGTGCGTGCCGGGGCGTCCGGCCGCGTGGGTGCACCTGCGGATACGGGCGCGTCCCCTGCGCTCCGCTCGGGGTCAGCCTCCCTCTGGGGTCGCGCCGCGGGCGCTCCGACCTCGGCCCGGCTGTGCCGGTCCTCGGCCCGCGGCCGCCGGGCCGGCCGCGCCCGCCGGTCCGCTTCGCGCGGGTGGCCCTGACGTCCGGTCGAGCGCGGCGGGTGAGGGTGTGGACGACCCGGATGCCGGAGTCCGGACGACCCGGCTGACGGCCCCTCATCGCGAGACCGGCTCAGCCTCCCCCGGCCGGCCCGGCCCGACGCGGGAGGACGTTGGTGCGGCGCCCTGAGGCCCCCCTGC
>CANKTH010000047.1 GCA_947486185.1 Deltaproteobacteria bacterium | reverse complement strand
GGTCGAAGCGCCCCCGGACCGACCGGGGGACGATGACGGGAGCGCGCAGCTCGCAGCGCTGGCAACAACACCGCACGACGGCTGACCGGGCCCCGGCCGCCGGGTGGCGCTGACCGACCGCGGTTAAGCCCTCGAAATGTACCTCTTGCTGCCGCTCCTTGCGCAGGCGGCCGCGCCGTTGGTCAGCGTCGATTCCGGGCTCGACCGGCGCGCGGGCGCGGCGCGGACCTATGTCGACGCCTCCGTCTGCACCGCCGCCGTCCCGTGTGTTCTCGGCGTTCATGGCGCCGTCCGGCTGACCCGCGCGGACGAGACTGCAAAGACGGAGGTCAGGCCACCCCTGGAGGTCGAGCTGTGGCGCCTTGCGGGCTCAAGGCAGGAACGTATTGATCTTTTTCAGTATGCCCCGGGAGCGCCGTCCGCGCTCTGGCAAGCGGCGCGCCGAAGCCGCAACGACGCGGTGGTCAACGTCGCCGACCTGGTCAACGGCTCGGACCACGAGCCCGTGCTCTACGTGTACGGACTCAACCTCCGTTATCCACTGAACCACGGAGAACTGCTGTACCTCGAGGTCTCCGAGCCCGGCGACCTCCCCGACCGTTACTACTTCCGATATTGGGCCCAAGGCCTCCAGTACGCGTTCAACCTCAGCACCTTGTTCCCCGTGAGTGGTCTCGCAGCTCCCGCGGTACAAGGCGCGTTGGACGCCTCAAACGTCAACGCGGCTGTCTCCGTCGAGCTCTTCGCCCACCTGCGCCCCGATCAGGAACATCCCCTCCCCCTCCACCTGCTCAGCGGCGTACACCCCACTCTGTTGATCGGCGGCCTCTCCGGCTTCCGTCTCAATGAAGGCAACGTGGTGAAGACGACCGACTTCTTTCTCGGCGGCGGGCTCTCGGCCTTCCGGTTCCTTTCGGCTGGCGTGGCATTTACGTTGTTGGATCCCTTCGGCGCCCACTTTCCCTACGCCGCGATCCACGTCGACGAGGCTGTGCGCCTCATGCTGCTGCTCTCGAACAACCCGAGCCGTCGTTGGCGGCGGTATATCCAGCAGGAGGACGCCGCCGCAGAGCCGGAGGCTGGAACGCCCTGAGCCCCGGGTCTGGCTGCTCGCTTTCGGGTGGCAATCGGATAGGTAAGGCCCTCTCGTTCTTCTTCGTCCGGAAATCGCCGATGCGCCTGCTTCTCTTGATCCTGGTAGCCTGTTCGGGTTCCAAGCCCGGGTCTGAGGACGCCGACGGTGACGGCCTTGCGGCCGGGCGCGACTGTGACGACGAGAACCCCTTGGTTGGCGCCGCACCCACCTGGTTCCGAGACGCCGACGGTGACCGGTATGGCAGCGAGGATATCCCCCAAGCGAGCTGCAGCCAACCGGCCGGCTACGTCGCCATCGCGGGTGACTGTCACGATGCTCACGCCGCGATCCACCCCGGCGCGACTGAGGTCTGCGACGAGCTGGACAAAGACGAGGACTGTGACGGACTCATCGACGATCTTGACGACAGCGTCGACCAGGCTGGCCTGCAGGAGTCCCCGGCAGACGACGATGGAGACGGCCACGGCGACCCCGTACGTAGCGTAAGCGCGTGTGATCTCCGGGTGGTCGACACCAGCGACGACTGCGACGACAACGACCCGACGGTGTTCCCCGGGGCTATCGAACAGTTGGACGGCACCGACAACGACTGCGACGGCACGATCGACAACGCGTTGGCGGCGAGCCTGGCGCTGGGGGCGGCCTATGGCGGGGAGCCGAGCCAGGGCCTCGGGAACGCCGGCGATCTGGGCACATCCGGCGATCTCGATGGAGACGGCGGCATCGACGTCGTGCTCACCAGTGACGAGATCGGCACGGGCACGCTGTGGGCGCTCTCGGGCGCGTCCCTCCTGACCGGCGAAGGCACGGCCGACGAGCTCGCTTTTCTGACCATCAACGGTCCGTCGGTCGACACCCCGATCACCAGCGCCAACCAGAGCCCGGCCGACCTGTCCGGCGACGGCGTACCCGACCTGCTGGTCATCGGAACGACCGGCCTCCTCGGCGAGGACGGTTCCCGCGGTGTGGCCTGGATTTTTTCCGGCGCGACCCGTGGCAACGCCACGGTGTCGTCCGCGCTCGGCAGTTTCACACCCCGCACCAACGAACAGCGTATTCGTAGCGGAGATCTCGGTGATCTCGACGGGGATGGCCTGGCCGAGATGGTGCTCGGTAGCCCCGACGACTCGCTGGCATACAACGATGGGGGCGTGACGGTCGAGGTCCCCTTCTCGGGCTCGATCTCCTTTTTTTCCGGGGCGGCCGTGCCTACGGCCGTCACCCCGCTTGAGGACGCGCAGGCGCGTGTGTTCGGGGACGTCGCCGGCGACAATTTCGGGTATTTTACCGGTTATCTCGGCGACATCGACGGGGATGGCTACGGCGATCTGATGGCGGGCTCTCCGCACCACGTCGGGGCGCTGGCGAGCGGGGGCGAGGCGCTCGGCTCCGTGTATGTGCTGGCGGGCACGCCCGCACTCGCCTGGACCGGACAATACGTGGCGAACGCCGCTATGTTGCGGATCGATGGCCTGGCGGGGCAGGACGTCGGAGCGACCGCCTGGACGCCGTGTGATCTCGAAGGAGACGGGGACGATCGTCGGGATCTGATGCTTAGCTCCTCGGCCAGTGGAGACACCTGGATCTGGTGGAACATGACGTGGAGCCTGGCCGCGACCTTGGGCACGGATCAGGCCGATGTGTGGGTGCTACCCGGTGGCGGCGTGAGCGCGTGGGCGAACAGCATCGCAGCTGACCTAGACGGCGACGGCGCGGACACGCTCATGGTCGCGACACCCTACACGGACACCCGCTACCTCGGCCAGGTACGCCTATTGAATGACATCGACACTCTGGGGCCTCGGATCGACGCCGAGACTTCGGACGCGGTGATCGCCGGCAGCAGCCGCGGCGACTATGTCGGCACCGACGTGGCCGCGGGGGACCTCGACGGCGATGGCGCCGAAGAGCTGCTGATCGGCGCTATCGGGATCGATGCGCGCGCCACCGACGGCGGCGCGGTCTATGTGGTCAAGGAGCTTCGTTGACGTTTTTTCTCCTCGCCTGCACCGCCCCGCCCGCGCTTCATGGAGGCCCGCTCCCCGTGCTCGAAGGCGAGGGCTTTTTCGACCGCCCCTTCCCTTCGGACGACCGCATCGTTGACGGGCATCTCGATTTCAGCGGCTTTCCCACGAGCGGCGGTGGCGGTCTCGTCGACGCCTACCTCGCCGCGGGCGAGGCGCTCACCGGCGCTGGGACGTCGAGTCCAATCTACCTACGTTTCACCGAGCCCCTCGACACGGCCTGGATTCCGGACGCTGCCCACTCGATGACGTGGGACTCCCCGATCCTGCTGGTGGATGTCGATCCGACGAGTCCGGCCCGAGGCCGACTGTTCCCACTCCAATGGTCCTTTACCGAGGGGGCGACCACCTACCAACCCGAGCATCTCCTCGCGCTCTCCCCGCTGCCCGGCTTCCCCTTGCGCCCTGCTACCCGCTACGCGCTGGTCCTCCGCCCTCCCCTCGTCGGACAGGGAGCCTGGGCGGCAACCGAGGACGATCCTAAGTATCTCCACACGTGGCGAACGCTCGCCGCGTTCGGCGTAGCCCCGGAGGAGGTCTCGCTCGTGGTGCAATTCACCACGATGGACCCTCGGACCGAGCTCGCACACATCGCGGAGACCCTCAGGTTGCGGGTGGACCTCCCCGAGCTGTCGCAGGAGCTCACTCTGGTCGAGGAGCGATCGAGTTACAGGATCTATCAGGGATATGTGCTCGTGCCCGACTGGCAGGACGGCGAGCGGCCCTACGGCGAACAGGGTGGCGGGTTCCGTCTCGACGATGCCGGCCGGCCGGAGCTGATCCGTTGGGAACGAACGCGATTTTCGCTCACGGTTCCCCTCGGCGACCCACCCGCAGACGGTTGGCCCATCGTCCTCTACAGCCACGGTACAGGTGGCGATGAACGAGCGTTTTATCAATCAGGGCGCGTCGATGACGAGGCCTATACCCTTGGGCGCGAGGGAATGGCCGTGTTCGGGATCGCCCAGCCGCTGCACGGAGACCGCGCGACCCCGAACACGAATGCCGAAATTCATAGCTTCAACTATGCCAATCCGGACGCGGGGCGCACGAATTTTCGACAGGGGGCGGCCGACCAGATCTACCTGGCGCGCCTCCTTGCCCGTGGCGGCCACGACCTTGGCAGCCCCGACGGCGTGCTGCCGCTGGACTTCGGGCGGCTCGCATTTTTCGGCCATTCGCAAGGCGGCCTCGTCGGATCGATGGCGATGCCGTTTGTGAGCGATGTGGTGCTGGCGGCCGGGTTCTCAGGCGCCGGCGCCTACCTCTCTCGCACGATCGAGCTCCGCAAGGACCCCTTCGACATCGCCGCCTTGATTGAGGGCCTCCTCGACTTCTCGGAGGGAGAGCTGCTCGGCGCCCTGCATCCGGTCGTCGGTCTGGTCCAGCTCCTGGTCGAGGTGACCGACCCGATGAACTACGCTGCGTATTGGTACGCAGAGCAGCCCCCATGGCCGGCCCGGCCCTTGCCGATCTTCCTCACAGAAGGTCTGCTTGACGCGTACACCCCCAGCGTGACGACCGAGTATCTCGCCGCCGCCGGGCGAGTGCCGATCGTGGGGGACGCGGCGACTTCACCCGAGGCGCTGGCGCTCCGGGACCTCGTCGTGGGGGCGCTCCCCGCCGAAGAGAACGCCACCGCGTGGTCGGGCACGGTCACGGCCGGGCTCGCCCAGTTTCCCGACGATGGGCACTTCGCGATCTACGACAATCGTCAGGCGCGTAGGATGTACACGGACTTCCTGAAGCAGGTCCTCGTCAAGGGTGATCCCGAGATCCACGACTGACTTCTTCGCGCCGTTGACTCGCAAGCCACCGCACTTTCCGCCAGATCTGCTACCATCGTTGCGCGGAGGTGTGATGCACAAGAGCGGAAACGGGCGCGGAGCTTGGTGGATGTGGGCGGCGCCCGTCGTGGTCACGATGGGTTGTGAGCAGGACTACAAGCTTCAAGCGGAGCTTCGTGAGATCGAGGCGAGCCCGTCACTCCTCGACTTTGGCCACGTCGCTACGGATACGAGCCACACGCTGCCCGTGACGCTGACCAGCCTCTCGGGGGGCGATGTTCAGGTGATCGCAGCGGATCTCCTCGACACCGCCGACTCGTACTTCTCGGTGGAGCCTGGCCTTCCGACGATCCCCCAAGACGGCGACGCGACGTTGACCATCCACTACAGTCCGGAAGAGCCCGGTTGGCACACCGCGCGCCTCACCATCCTCACCGACGAGGACGACAACAACGCGCACGTGGTGGACCTTCGCGGGCATGCCTCAGCATCATCCGTACAGATCTGGCCCACGACCCTCGATTTCGGACCGGTGAACGCCGGGGAGGCCGTAGCGCGGGAGGTATTCATCCTCAACGATGGCGACATTGACACCTCGCTTGACGCCGGCACGACCAACGCGCCGCTCTTCACAGTCAACACAAGCCTGCCCCTCTCGATCCTCATCGACGAGACCGGGAGCATCCGGGTGGCGTTCACCGCTGCGACCACCGACCTGATCACCGACGATCTTCGCCTGTCCTTCGCGACGGGGGACATCGGCTGGGTGAGCCTCCGTGCGAACGACTGTGCGTCCGGGGATCCCACACTTTATGACACCGACGGGGACGGCTGGAGCGCGTGTGCCGGCGATTGTGACGATTCTGAGGCGCTGATCCACTCCGGCGCCACTGAACGTTGTGACGGGATCGATCAGGACTGCGACGACGTCATCGACGAGGGCACCGAGTGTTACGACGACGATGGCGATGGGTTGACCGAAAATCGCGGCGACTGCAACGACGGTGACGCCACGATCTCGCCCAGCGCGCCGGAAGTCCTCGACAACGGCGTCGATGACGACTGCGATGGCGTGATCGATCTGGGCACCGAGGATCTCGACGGCGACGGCTACCTGAGCGACGCGGGTGACTGCGACGACAGTGATCCAACGAGCTACCTCGGCGCGCCCGAGCTCGTGGATGGGATCGACAACAACTGTGACGGCCGCATCGACGACACCACCATCGTGTACGACGACGACGGTGACGGTTGGAGCGAGGTGATGGGGGACTGCGACGACGGTGACCGCTTCGTCAGCCCGAGCGCGAGCGAGAGCCCGAACTGGGTGGACGACGACTGTGACGGTCCGGTGGACGAGGGCACACCCTACGGTGACGACGACGGCGACGGATATAGCGAGTACGGTGGCGACTGCGACGACTCGAATCCGACCGTTCGTCCCGGCGCGATCGAGGTCGTAGCCAACTTCGTGGACGACGACTGCGACGGCACGGTGGAGTGAACATGCTGACCCTCCTCCTGGCATTTTCACCGTCGGCCGTCGCGTCATGCGCCGGGCTGACCATCGTTGACACCTTGTCCTGCTCGTCGGTGGTCACGAGCCGGGTGACCTCGGGCACGCCCAGTCAGCTTGGCACCTCACCCAACTACACGTGTGGGTCACCCTATGCCCCACTGTCCCAGCCCGGAGGTGAGCACGTCTACTCGTTCACCTGCCAGCGTACCGGGACCGTTCAGCTCGACATCACCGGAATGGACTGTGATCTCGACATCTATGTGTTGGGGAACACGTGCAACCCAAGCACCGACTGTGACGCTGGTTCAACGGCGGCGAGCACCGCCAACGACTCCGTCACCTTCGCGTGCACCGCCGGCGTTGACTACTACGTCGTGATCGAAGCCTACTCCTGCAGCTCGAGTACGGGGCGCTATACCTTATCTTTTGACGTGTCCGCCGGGACGGGGTGCCCTGAGGACTGCGCTGACGGCGTGGACAACGATTTCGACGGCGACGTGGACTGCGACGACTCCGACTGCGCGGGCGAAACCTACTGCCACTGCGATGATGACCTGGACGGATACGACGGCACCGCCTGTGGCGGGACCGACTGTGACGACACCAACACCTCGATCCACCCCGGCGCCACCGAGGTGTGCGACTTTGTGGACCAGGATTGTGACGGTGTGGTCGACGACAACGCGATCGACGCGGTGCTCTGGTATGCCGACGCGGACGGTGACAACTTCGGAAACGCCGGATCCACCTCCCTTTCCTGTCGACCTCCTACCGGCTACGTCCCCAACGACGACGACTGTGACGACGGGTCGGCGACGGTCTACCCAGGCGCCTCCGAAGTGGCCTACGATGGTATCGACCAGGACTGTGACGGCGTCGATCTAGTCGACCTGGACGGAGACGGCACCACCGCGAGCTGGGCGGGCGGCACCGACTGTAACGACACCGTCTCCATCATCCATCCCGGCGCTCCAGAGACCGCGAACGGGATCGACGATGACTGTGATGGCACGGTCGACGAGGGCACGGCCTGGTACGACGACGACGGCGATGGCTGGTCAGAAGACGGCGGCGACTGTGACGATTCGGACGCGTCGGCGAACGCCGGGGCCGTGGAGACGATCGACCGGCGCGATGAGGACTGCGACGGGGTCACCGATGAAGGCACCGACGCCTACGATGACGACGGTGATGGGCTCTCCGAGATCGACGGCGACTGCAACGACAGCGACAGCGTCGTGTCCCCCTCGCGGCCCGAGGTCAACGGCAACGGGATCGACGACGACTGTAACGGGACGGTGGACAACGGAATCCCTGACCCCGACCACGACGGCTACACCGCCGACGGCGGCGACTGCGACTCCAACGATCCCGCCTCGTACCCCGGGGCGCCGGAGCTCGCCGACGGCGAAGACAACGACTGCGATGGTGTCGCCGACGAAGGCACCTCCGCGTTCGACAATGACGGTGACGGCACGTCGGCCGATGATGGCGACTGTGATGACACAGATCCCCGGGTGCATGTGGGCGCACCCGACCCACAGAACGGACGCGACGACGACTGCGACGGCACGGTGGATGAGGGCACCAGCAGTAGCGATGATGACGGCGACGGCGTATCTGAGCTCGGTGGTGACTGCGACGACAGTACGCCAGAGATCGTCCCTGGCGCCGAGGAGGTGTCCGACGGCACCGACAACGACTGCGACGGCGAGGTGGATGAGGGGCTCGACGACGCCGACGGTGACGGCTACTCGACCGCCGAGGGCGACTGCGACGACCAGGACGGCTGGGTTCAACCCGAGATCTCCGAGTTCTGCGATGGTGTCGACAACAACTGCAACGACGAGGTCGACGAAGACTGTGAGGCCGAAGAAGACTCGCTCGACGGCCTCCCCGAGTGCGGCTGCGGCGGTGCGTCCGAAAAGGCCCTTTTGATTGGGATTTTTGCCCTACCCCTGGTCCGAAACAGACGGCGCCGCGGGTGACGCTCTGTCGGGCACACGCGCCTCGCCGGCGACGGAGGTTCGAGAAATGTTGAGGTTGTTCCCTTCGGCGATCATGCTCGGGGCCGTTCTGTGGGCGGAGCAGGCGCAGGCGAGCTGTAGCAGCCTCACGATCCGCGACACCTTGAGCTGCTCGTCGGTAGTGACCGATCAAGTCACCAGCTCAACCTCGAGTCAGCTGGGTAGCAGCTCCGCGTACTCCTGTGGCAGTCCCTACGCAAACGTCTACCAGAGCGCGGGCGAGCACGTGTACGCGTTCACCTGCCAACGCACCGGGACGGTACGGCTGGAGGTCAGCGGCATGGACTGCGACCTCGACATCTATGTATTGGGTGACACCTGCGACACGAACTCCGACTGCGACGCCGGCTCGACATCGTCGAACACGACCGTCGATACGGTCAACTTCTCCTGTGTTGCGGGCACCACCTACTATGTGGTCGTGGAGGCCTTCGGTCACATTCCGAGCGCGCCGAGCGGCCGGTGCAGCGCTTCGGGGGGCAATTACACCCTTTCTTTTGACGTATCGGCGGGGACCGGCTGTCCCGAAGACTGCGCCGATGGCGTCGACAACGACTTTGACACCTACATTGACTGCGACGACTCGGACTGTTCCGGCGAGGCCTACTGCCACTGCGACGACGATGCAGACGGCTTTGACGGCACGGGCTGCGGGGGAACGGACTGTGACGACACCGACGCATCGGTGTTTCCGGGCGCCCTCGAGACCTGCGACTACGTAGACGAGGACTGCGACGGCTCGGTGGATGAAGGGGCGATCGACGCCCTGACCTGGTACCTGGACGCTGACGCGGATCACTTTGGTGATGCGCTGAGCTCGGTGCTGGACTGCCAGGCTCCCTCTGGTTACGTTGCCAATCTTGATGATTGCGACGATGGTTCGGCGACGACCTACCCGGGCGCGCCCGAGGTCGCCTATGACGGGATCGATCAGGACTGCGACGGCTTGGACCTGGTGGACCTGGACGGCGACGGCACCTCCGCCTACTGGGGCGGCGGCGCCGACTGTAACGATTCAGCCGGCTCGGTACACCCGGGCGCCCCAGAGGTCGCTAACGGCGTTGACGACGACTGTGACGGCGTCGTCGATGAGGCGACCGACTGGTACGATGACGACGGCGACGGGTGGACCGAAGACGGCGGAGACTGCGACGACGGGTCGGCGGATATCAACCCGGGTGCCCTGGAGCAAATCGATGGCATGGACCAGGACTGTGACGGCGTGATCGATGAGGGCACTGACGCCTACGACGACGACGGCGACGGGCTGACAGAGGTAGCGGGCGACTGCAACGACGGTGACAGTGCAGTCTCGCCCGTGCGCCGGGAGGTGTTGGGTAATGGCATCGACGACGACTGCGATGGCGTCGTCGATGACGGGATCCCCGACCCCGACCATGACGGCTACACCGAAGACGGAGGTGACTGTGACTCCGGCGACAACGGAACCTACCCAGGCGCCCCTGAGGTCGCGGACGGCGAGGACAACGACTGCGACGGAGTCGCGGATGAGGGCACGTCAGCCTTCGACAATGACGGCGACGGTGTCTCGGCCGACGAGGGCGACTGCGACGACACCGACCGTCTGATTGGCCCGGGCGCGGCCGAAATCCAGAACGGCCGTGACGACGACTGCGACGGCGTGATCGATGAAGAGAGCACCTCCTTTGACGACGATGGTGACGGCTACTCCGAGGTCGGCGGGGACTGCGACGACTCGGACGCGGGGGTCCACCCTGGCGGCGACGACCTCCCCGACGGGCTCGACAACGACTGTGACGGCGTGACGGACGAAGGCGCGGACGACCTGGACGGAGATGGATTTACTGCTGCCGATGGCGACTGCGATGACGAGAACGGTTGGGTCCAGCCTGGGATCGCCGAAGCATGCGACGGCCTCGACAACGACTGCGACAACGAGACCGATGAGGGCTGCGAAGAGGTCCACGGCACGCCGGCTACCGCGACGATGCCCGAATGTGGGTGCGCGGACGACTCCGGAAAGTCGCTGTTGCTGGCCCTGATCGTGCTCCCGGCGTTCGGCCGACGCCGTCGGCAGTAGCGGACAGATTCTGTCCGGACAGATTCTGTCCTGGCACTGTACAGGCATTCCGATAAGCGGACAACATGCCTGCACCGCTTCACGTCTCCGCGACCATCGCCCTCGCCTTGTGGACTCATCCGCGGTGGCCCGTCGGCGAGCCCCGACTTCTCCCCGACGATCCCGCGGTGGAGGAACGGCTGTTTGAGCTGCTCGATCTGGCCTGCCTCCCTGACGTCCGTTGGCAGCTGGTCGACGCAGAGCGTCCTGGGATTGAGCTGATCCGCGGCGCTCGCCGTGCCTTCTGGAGCGCCGATCGGCTGACGGACGCGCTGGCGCGGGCGCTCCTGGCGCGTTGGGACCGGCAAGCGGAACAGGCCGGGGACTGGCCCCGCGCCGGCGCGGCGGGCGAGTCGTTTTCGGCCTACCTCCGGCGCACCGCCGAGGCGCTCCAGGCCCGTGGGGTGCCCCTGGCGGTCTCGCTCCAGCAGGTTCCCGGGCGGCATGGGCTCTCTCGATGGGTCGCGGGCCTCCAAGAGGCGGATTGGGCACACGAGGAGCGCGGTTTCACCGAAGTCGGCGTCGCGGCTGCGGCATGCCGCGCGCTGCTCGATCGTTACGCCCTGGCCCTTCGCGCCGTTCCCGAAGCCCAGCGGCTGGCGGCCTGACCACACTCGTACGCGAGCCGTTCACGTCCCCCAAGCGCCGCGCACGGCGGCCTCTGGATCAGTGCAGGGGGTGAGCCCCAGACCACGAAGGAAGGTCCTTTGTTTTCGCGCATATCGCCTGGTGTCGCGCTGCGTGAGGCGTATCGCGTCCTCCTCAGTGCTCTTACCCGAAAGCCAGTCCACGAGGTGCCGGTAGCCCAGCGAGCGCATCGGCTTGTGCTGGGGGCCGTATCCCGCCTCCATGAGCTGGCGTACTTCCTCTGCATACCCCGCGTCCATCATCGTAAGCACGCGGCCGTCGATCACGCGATCGAGGTCCGGCCGGTCGATCCAGATCACGCCTCCCTCCCGCCGTTCTTGCGGATCCTGCGCGTGGATGGTGGAGAGCGGTACACCCGAGAGCCGAAAGACCTCGAGCCCGCGCAGCACCCGCACCCGATCGTGGGGGTGCAGGCGCGCGGCGAGGACCGGGTCCACCGCGGCGAGGGCGGCATGCGGATCCTCCAGGCGTTCAAGCTCGGCTCGAAGCGCGGGGTCGCCCGCGGGCGCGCTCACGAGCCCGAGCAGCCAGGCCCGCAGGTAGAACGGCGTCCCACCACAGAGCACGACCGGGCCGGCATCCGCCTCCGCCTCCGCGAGCTTCAGGAACTCCGCCGCCGAATAGTCCTCGTCGGGGTTCCGGATGTCGATACCCACGTGCCGTACCCGCAGCCGGTCACCCCGGCTCGGTTTGTTGGTGCCGATGTCCATTCCCCGGTACACGTGCATCGCGTCCATCGACACGAGCGTCGCGCCGTACCGCTCGGCAATCGCCATCGCGAACGCGGACTTTCCAGCCCCCGTCGGACCGCTCACAATCAACGGTGGCTTCACGTACTGCTCCGGCGTGAACGAGACCGAAGCGCGCCGCGGCCCCTACTTGGCAGGCGGGTGCTTGTGGGCCGGGATCGGTTTTGCTTTGGCCATTTGGGCCTCCTGTTGGGCAACAGTAGAACCCGCCGCACGCCACGTTGGCAAGGGCCGGCTTCAGGTCCGGTGAAATCGACGCTCAATCTCCGACCCGTTCATCACGACGGCAACGGGCCTACCGTGAGCACAGACTCCGAAGTCGACGCCATCAAGCTGCTGAAGCAACGCGAGCATCTCGTTGACCGTCAGCACCTGCCCCGCCCGCACGGCGCCGTGACAGGCCATGGTCGCGAGCGTACGCTCCGTGAGCTTTTCGGCGACCACCCCGCTGCCTCCGGCGGCCAGATCCTCTGCGAGGTCGGCAAGGAGCGTTGGAAGGTCGACGTTCTTGAGCGGGGCCGGGAGCGCTGTGACGCCAACCGTGCCTCCCCCGAGGTGGGTGAGCTCCAGCCCACGGGTCGAGAGCTGATCGAGGTGGGCTGCGAGGAGCCGGGCGAGCCCCGCCGGGAGCTCGACCAGGAGCGGCGTCAAGAAGCGTTGCGCCGGCCCAAGCGCCGCGCCAGGGTCCCGGAGCAACCGCTCCAGCATCACGCGCTCGTGCGCGGCGTGCTGGTCGATGAGGACCAGGCTCGAGCCGCCCTCACACAGCAGGTAGGTCGCGGCGAGCTGGCCGATCAGGCGCAGGTCCACGAACCGGCGCACCGGGAGCAGCGGGCGCCCCACAGGCGGTCCGCTCATGAGGTGTTGCTGGGCCAGCGCTGGCCGGCGCGCGGCGCGGGGCGGTCCAGACTGGGCCTCGGGCTGCTGAAACTGCGGCTGCGTGGGAGCGGCCGGGCTCGGCCGTCCATGGTCGGAGGGGTCGGCGGATCGACCGGAGAGCCCTCGCTCGGTTGGCTCCACCCGAGCCCGGGCCCCACCGGCGTCCGCCTCACCGGTAGTGTCCGATCTCGCGCGCTCAAGCCCCCCGCTCGTCGCGCCCGAGGGCGCCTCCCCTGCCCCGCGCTGGGTCGGGGACCTCCGTGGCTCCAGCCCCTTCACCCACGGCTCCGGGTCGGGTACCCGGACGGGCGAAGATTCGGGCCCCCGCGTGACCGGCGCCCGCCCGCTATCGTACGAACGCGTGAGCTCCTCCGACCCAGCCGGAGCACGCTGCGCGTTGGGGGTGCGGAGGTACGGCGCCGGCGCCGGCGCCGGATCTCGTTCCTCCCTTACCGCCGTAGCGCGCGAATCACCCGAGCGACCCGCTTCATGCCGCTTTTCGCCGAGGGTGCCCGGGCCAGCGCTTGGCACCCCGGGCGACCCGAGGGATGCTCCCGCATGGGGCGGCCCTCCGTCGCTCGGTTGGCCGTCGCCGACGGGGGGGGGGTCGCCGCGCTGGGGGGGGCGCGTGCCCACCTCCAGCGACTCCGTCTCGGCCTCCGCCGCCAGCAGGCGCTGTTGTTCGTACGCTGGCTCGGCGGGTCGATACCGCGCCTCGTCGGCCACCGGCCGATGCACCCCGTTGTCGATCAGTCCCTGCCGAAGCCCCGCGGTCACGGCGGCCGCCAACTCAAAAGCATGCGCAAACCGAACTTCGACCTTCGCTGGGTGCGCGTTGACATCCACCTCAGATGCCGGGATCTGAAGACTCAAGACCACCACGGGGTAACGGTCCTTCGGTACGATTCCCGCATAGGCCTGCGTCACCGCCCGGCGAAGCAGAGAATCCCGGACATACCGGCCGTTGACGTACAGCCACGACGCCCCCGTCATCGAGCTCCGGTGGATGCCGACGGGCGAAACCAGCGCGTCCACGGTCAGCGACCCCCGGGTGAACTGAATCGGCACGAGAGCGCGCCCGTGCTCACCCAGGAGCGCCGCTGCGCGCTCTCGCCGGCTCTTTACGGGCGTACAACGCAACAGCACACGATCGTCGTGGAGGACCTCAACGTCGATCTCCGGGCGGTTCATCGCCTCACGGCTGATCGCCTCGGTGCAGTGGCCAAGCTCGGTGTCCACCGCGCGAAGGAACTTGCGGCGCGCCGGCACGTTGAAAAAGAGCGATTCGGCGGAGATATCCGTTCCCGCCGGTGCCCCGGCGGGGTCAACCGAGATCAACTTCCCGCCCTCAAGGTGAATCCGGGTGCCGACCTCGAGGTCGGCCGGCCGAGTCAGCAGGGTGAACCGACTCACCGAGGCGATGGAGGGGATCGCCTCACCGCGAAAACCGAGCGTGTTGACCGCAAAAAGATCGGCCTCCGTCTTGATCTTCGACGTGGCGTGGCGCTCCAGGCACATCATCGCGTCGACGCGGTTCATGCCGATGCCATTGTCCACCACCCGCACGAGGTTCCGTCCTCCCGCGCGCAGGTAGATCGTCAGCTGGGTAGCGCCGGCGTCCACCGCGTTCTCCACCAGCTCCTTGACCACGGACGCCGGGCGCTCCACCACCTCGCCGGCAGCGATCTTGTTGATCAGCGACTCATCGAGGATTCGTACAGGCACGGCCGGGCGTCTAACCCGCTGATCCGCCGCTTCGCCTCCTCAATCCGGCCCGGCCACCACGCGCACCACGTCCTCACCGAAAAGCGAGCTACTATAAATCGAGCAGGGGTCAAACTCCGGCGCGACGCCGAATTGAATACTCGCCGGACTATTCAGCCCCGAAACCCGCAATTCCGCGGTCTCCGCCGTGAATCGCCAGAGCTCGCCCGCGAGATTCGCGGCAACCCACAGCGCGGCGTCGGGTCCGATCGCCACTCCGTCGTTGGCTCCGCCCGCGGTTGTGGTTCCGACCAGCGTCGCGGGTCCAGCAACGCCGTCCGACACCGCCACCGACCACACGCTCGCGTCCGGAACGAAGGTGGAAGCCACATAAAGGGTGCCCGCGTCGGGCGAGAGCACCATGCCGTTGGGGCTCGGCACCTCCAACCAGACGCTGTGCGTGCCGTCGGCCTGAAGCTCGACCACGACATCCTCGGTGTCGTCGGCCATCAGGACGGTGCCCCACGGTGTGACGAGCAGAAAGTTAGGGTTCGACCAGCCATCGGACCGCAAGTTCGCCTGGCCATCGGGGCTGAGTGCCCAGATCTCTCCGTCCGCGTCGCCGCCCATGCTGAACTCGCCCTGATCCGCGACCAGCAGCGCGGCGCCATCCGCCGCCAGCCCCAGAACGTGGTCGTTCTCCCACACAAGCCGGGGCGTACCGTCCGGGAGGAGCTCAAACACCTCGGTGTCGGTACCCACGTAGAGGCGGCCATCGCTGAAGGTCAGCCCCTCCGTCCCATCCATGAAGCCTGTCGACACGACCGCGACGTCCCCGAGCGCGAGATCGTCCCAGCAGCCCGGATCGGGGATCGGTGCGGATTTCGGAGCCTCCGTCCCACAAGCCAGGAGCCAGAGCCACATCGCTCACTCCGCCATGAGCTTGAGCACCAGCTGGTGGGTGGACTCGATCTCCGCGGCCGTCATGGCGCCCTTCTTCTGAAAGCGCACCACCCCCTTCTTGTCGAGCACGACCACCGCGCCCGAGCCATTGAGATCCCCCAGGCCCCACGCCTTGGCCAGGGTAGAGTCGACGTCGGTGAGGATCGTCGCATCGTACTTCTCGATCTTCTTTCTCACCATCGCCCGGATCACGGAATTCGGCAGGTAGGTGTCGGGCAGATTCGCGACGCCGATCCCACGGTAGACGCTCAGGTCCAGGTTGGCTTGCTTGAGCTTGTCCGCAAAGGGATCGTTGATGTCAGCAGCATCGGGATCGCTGATGAACAGGGCAATGACCTTTTTTCCATAGTCAGGCAGGCTCGCCGGATTGTCGTTGGCATCGCGGATGGTGACTTGCGGCACCACCTGCCCAACCGTCGCCGCGACGGCGCTCTGCGTAGTGATGAGGAGGGCGCAACACAAAATCGGCAACCAGCGAGACATGGAGCTCCTTCGTCGGCCGGTCCTTCACGGCTCCGGCGCGACGTACCCATAACCCATCGGGGCCCCGAAACGTCCCGGCACCCTGCGCAAGCTGCAAACGCGGGCGCGCCGCGGGGCCGGCCACCGCTGGTGGGAGTGCGCGGACTCCACACTACTTGACCGATGGACAGAAATCTGACCGTCGGTTAGAACCGTACCCTCACGGGAGACCTCATGCTTCGTACCCTCGCCCCAGGCCTGCATGTCATCGACCACAACTCCGCCATCATGGGCTTGGCGCTCAACGGTCGATGCACCATCATTGAGCTCAAAGGCGGAGGACTCTGGGTGCACTCCCCGGTTCCGCTCACCGACGCGCTCAAGGAGCAGGTGGATACGATTGGCCGGGTGAGGTTCCTCGTCGCGCCCAACCTCATGCACCACCTGAGCCTCGGAGACTGGATGCTCCGATACCCTGACGCCGAGGTGTGGGCTGCGCCTGGGCTCGCCGCCAAACGGAAGGACCTCCGGTTGCCCCTCACGTTGGGCACCGACCGGCCAGCATGGGGAGCGGAGGTCGAGGGGCGCCTCCTTCGAGGGACACTGCCGCGCCTCGGGGAGTCGGTTTTCCTGCACGCCCCCACGCGGACCCTGTTGATCACCGATCTCGCCTTCCACTTCTTGGAGAGCGACTCCTGGCTCACTCGGAGCTACCTCCGGCTCGTCGGCGCATGGGGGCGCATGGGCACCACGCCCGTGACCCGAGCGTTTGTCTCGGACGCCGCTCTGCTCCGCCGCGAGCTCGAAGAGGCGTTCGCTTGGGATTTTGACAGGATCATCCCGTGCCATGGTCAGGTGCTGGAACACGGGGGCAAAGCCGCGCTCCGCGGCGCGTGGTCGTGAAATCGCCGTCGGATCGCCAACAGCGACGCCGAGACCAGCAGAGGGCTGAGCTCGTTGCAGTGGCGCGTCGGCTGGTGCGTGACCACGGTCCCGCGGCCTTCACGACCGGCGCTGTCGCTGCCGAGGCCGGAATGAGTAAAGCCAGCTTCTTCTATTACTTCTCATCGAAAGAGGAGCTGATGGGGGAACTGCTCGCGACCATGCTGGAGGCGGAAGCAGAGGCGCTCATCGCGGCGATCGACGCGGCTGCGGACGGGCTCTCCGCGCTTGGCAGCTTCTACCGGGCGATTGTCCACAGGTACCGCGACGACCTGGAGACGTGGAGGGTGCTCTACCTCTGGTCCAACGTGATCGGCGCCCCCCAGGAGGTCTTGATCACCCGGGTCTACCCCAACTCTGCGCGGGTCAACCTTCGCCTGGAGCAGAAGCTCCGGACCGACCCACGCCTGCATCCCGAGGTCGAGCCGCGCCGCCTCGCCAACATCACGTGGAGCTCGGCGCATGGGCTCCTCTCGGTCGTTTCGAGCCTGAAGCTGGCCGGTGGGGCGACCCTGTTCCCCGTGGAACAGCTCGTGGACGAGGCGGTCGGCGTGCTCACCCGCGGCGCGACGAACCCTGCGTCGGGGCCAGGTTCCGCGTTACCGGATAGACTCATACCATGAGCATCTTCGACTTCTTTCGACGCCGCTCCGAGCCGGCGCCCGAGCCTCTCCCCGAAGCCGAGCCGGAGCGAGTGCCGGCGCCCTACGTCCCGGCAGCGCAGGCTGAGGTGGTGCTCCCCGGCTCCCGCGCCGGTGCTGCGGCCCTCGCCGACAGCGCGTTGGTCACGGCGGTCGAGGCCAGCATTCCAGATGCGCGGAGGCTGGTCGCCCAATGTCAGGCGGCGGGCATTTCGGCGCTGCTGGGCGGCGAGGCATGTGGGATGGGGGGCGGTTGCGCGCCGAAGGCGGCGGTCCGGGTCGCGCGACGTGACGTGCCACGGGTGAAGGAGCTCCTGGAGAAGATGTGGGCCGCCGACCTGGAACGTGAGGGTATCGATCCCGCGGCAGTGGCACGCCTCCAGGCCGCTGAACGTTCGGGCAAGCCGCACTGTCCCGCCTGCGGACACATCGGCGCGCTCGTGGGCGGCGCGTGCGCAGACTGTGGCCTCGAGTTCGGTTGAGCGTGTCCCGCCCTGGCCCCGCTGCGGCCCGCTCCGGGGTGCCCTGAGCCCGCCCCCACGGCTCCGACAGCGCGATCCGGTATTGCGCCGCGCGCTCAGAAGAAGTCGTCCACGACGCTCCGTAGACCTCCGTCTTCGACGAAGACCTCCCTCTGGCGCTTGTCGAAGAGCACCCAGAGGCTGAACGCGGCAAAGGGAAAGTGGCCGAAGCAACAGGGCCCAAAACACGGCATCAACCCGAAGATCGTGTAGAGCATCACCCAGGAGCGGCTCTCGGTGCCTTTGAGCGCCCAGCCCGCCCAACCCCACATCAACGCCAACAGGAACGACATCGCGCTCATCGCCACCGGCCAGCGCGCCGAGAGCCAGCCGGAGAGGCCCACGTCCCAGATGATGGTGATCGAGTAGATGCCCATCCCGAATACGAAGAGCAGGTCGCAGACCGCTACCGCGATCATGAGGTTGCCCGCCAGCTTCGCGCGTTGGATATAGGCCTTCAGCTCCGGGCGGTCGCGAGCATCAAGCTTGTGCCGGACATACGCTTCGACCCCTTTCCCGCTCTGGATCTGCCGACCCAGTGATTTCCGGTCATAAGCAGCGTTCCACCATTGATGATCGGCACCGACATCAAGCGACTCGCCCGCCTTGTAGCGCCGGTCGAGCCAGTTGGAGAAGGGCGCCGCACATGGCGAACCTCGCGCGTCCGGCACCCCGCTCCGCTCCGCGTACGATGCGACGCCACCGCGGGCACGCCATTCGCTGAAGGCCTCGGAATGAGCACGGATATCTTGGGCGATTCGCGCGCCGAGGCTCTCCGGCGGCCGGACGTCGTACTCCTTGAAGAGCAGGGTCTCGGTAGACCTCATCGCCGCAGTAGCGCCACTGGGGCCGCGAACGATCTTGATCACGAAACTGTATTCGTCGTCCTGCCCGCCGCTGTCCCCGCCGAGGAGGCCGACCGAAATGCCGTCCACGCCGCGGTTGTTGGCGAGCAGGTGCTCGGCGGAGAAGGCCCCCGACCGCGTGTACAGCTCCCCCGTCCGGGTCGCATCTGTAAACCCGGCCTCGACCAGACCGCGGAGGACCCAGGCGTGAAGATCGTCGTTACCCGCGATCGCAGCCATTGGACCCTCCGACGGACGGGCAAGCGCCAAAACCCGGCGCGGCGGCCGGGCTGGACACAGGAGCAGGATTCGAGCACTCCATCCGGGCCGTCAAGCGACGGCTCCCGGCGCCTCGAATCAGTCCTTGAACACGGCGTTGAGGAAGGGCAGGCCGTTCTCGTTTTCGCCGATCGCCTCGCCCTTCGAGAGCTTGTCGGCCAGCAGGTAGCCGTCGTAGGCGAAGATGCAGATCGGAACCCAGAAGAGGGTGCCGCAGGTGACGAACGAGGTGACGAAGCTGATCACCGCCGCGATGATCGCCTTCTTCTGTTGGCCGAGCAGAAAATAGCCCAGCGCACCAAAAACAAAGCAGTTACAGACGGCAATAATGATAGGATTGGCGTCGGGCTTACGGATCATCTGGCCCATGGGGAAAGCCTCCAGAGTACAAGAGAGGGACACTCAAACCGCAGGTTCGCGGAGTCGCGGCGACCGTAGTCCATTACGGCCCTCCGGTCAATATGCTTTCGGGCGGTCGCGCCGCGGCGAGGTTGGGCACCCGTGTCGTCAGGGCGTGTCGACAAGTACAAGGGTCGGGAAGAGCACGACGAGCCCGCCCTCTGGCAAGGGGGCGAGGTAGGCGGTCTCCCAGAGTTCGCCCGCGGCGTCTTCGTACCTGCCCGTGGTCCATGCGACTCCGGCCGGCGCACCGAAGATCGCGTAAAGGCCATCAGGACCTGCACTTTCGGCGTCGGGTGCTGGCGCCCCGTTCGCGTCCCGATAACAGCCGTCCGATGATCCGCCGTCCGAGTCCAGCAAGGTGGCCACCGCGCCTTCACCAGGTACACCGTCGATGATGTAGGGGTACCCCAGACGAAGCTCGCCCAGGACCGCCGTCCCGGTGCCGTCCGCTCCCGGGCAGCCGGCCCACTCGCCGCGTACCTGATCCATCCACGACACGGTCGGGATCCATGGGGCGTAGCTCCCCGCGGAGAAGTCTTCGAGGCCGGACTCACCCGCCCATCCGGTCGGGACGTAGCCGGTGGCGCTGACGGTGAGCACGTAGCCCGATCCCGCGGGTACCTCCACGATGAAGCTACCATCTGCGTTGCTCGTCGCCTGCGCGAAGCGGGCGCCTGACGCATCGGTCACCTCCAGGCTCGCGCCAGCGACCGACTCCGCCGCCTCCGGACCGTCCCACACCACGCCCCTCATCTGCACCTTGTCCGGCGCGGAGCCGCAGGCCGGGAGGGCCATGAGCACCGCCGCCGCGGCCGCCCACCGTCCGGGGCGTTCGCCCATCCTTTTTCCTTGGCACCGAATGCTCATGGACTCCCCTCAAACCAATGTGCAAGCACGACTTCCCGAGTCTCAGCCTGATAGGTGAAGCTCACGTCCCCCGTGCTCACCGTGATCGGGCCTGCGGGGACGTCGAGTGAAAAGAACCAGGTAAACGGACCAGAATCTACGGCCGCCACCGCGCCGGCCTCATCCAGGCTGAAACACGACACGGGCGCCCCGTTCACCGTCACGTCGGCGCAGTCCCACGTCCCGCCGTCCAGCGGCGCGCCCCAGACCAACACCGCGCCGTCGATCGTCTCCTGGAGCAGCAGGCCCTCCAAGAGCGTCAGGAGCCAGGTCTCCTGAACACCGAACAAGGCGCCGGAGAACCAGATCCCGTCGCCGCTCGGTGTGGTCATTCCCCACCGGGCCGGCCGGAGCCCGGAACCCCGGATGGTAAGGGCGACCTCGGCCCCGACTGGCACTTCCCCGTACCAGTAGCCGGGGTACTCTTCGAAAGGTTGGCTGAAGGGAAAGCTCTCACCGTCCGCTGACACCGTGAGCTCGCCGTCCGTAAGGACCTCGTCCTCCAACGCGTCGGGGTTCTGAAAGACATAGCCCTGCCACGTCACCGTGGCGCCCGGCGGCGCGGGCTCCCGCAGGCTCGTGAAGTAGGAGTACCCACAAGCGAAGAGCCAGAACAGCGTCATCCTTCGCCCTTCGGCTCGGCGGAGGCGCGTGTGGCCCGCCCTCTACCGCCGGGCCGCCCGCCGGCACCCGGCCGGAGCGACCAGCGCTCACTGAGGAGGAAGGCGTCCGCTCCGAGCCTCAGCAGTCCGACCTCGATCGTGAGATCGTCCTGCTCCCACCGCGCCGACACGCGCTCGACCCGAGCAGCGTCTCCCGCCGCGAGTTGGGCAGCGGGCTCTGGCGGCGGCCCCAGAGTGGCGGTCACACGTGTGACCCGCGCCGCGTAGGCCTGGGTGGCCGCGCCCTGGTCGGACAACCGACGGAAGCTCCGTACGCGGTCTATCGCCTCGCCGTCGGCATACTCAAGGATCTGGCGTTCTTTTTCCAGGGGATCGCCGCACGAGAGCACGGTGCGCTGCCCGGAGCTTCGGCGGGTGCAGGGACGGGCCTCTGCCCAGGCGTCGACCTGGGCAGCACCGGCTTCACCGAGGCGCAGCGCCACGTCCGTCGGTTCGAGCGCGACAAGCGCCGCCGGCTCATCGGCCGTTTCCGGCCCGGTGATCGGTGCCTCGATTTGGGCGGCGCACGCAACGATCCAGGAAAGGAGCCCCATGGCGCGATGCTAACCGGTTCGCCGCGCGCGGTGGGCCGCATCGTGAGGCGCTGAACCGCGCCCCCCGGGGGTGACAGGCGGCGGAGAACACGCTCTATTAGCGAGATGTGGCTCTGTACCATTCCGCTCTTGTTCGCGACCATCCCCGAAGACGTCCGGCAAGCCATCTGGGTGGCGGAGCTGCGGCGTAAGGAGGCCCCGACGTTCAAGAGCTGGATGGAGGCGCCAGATCCTGAGATCCGCGCGCGCGCGACCCTCGCGCTCGGTCGGGTGCAACGACCCGCCGCGGCGCTGCCCCTCCTCAAGATCGCCGCCGCGGACCCGGACGTCACCGTTCGCAGAGCCGCCGCGTTCGCGCTCGGCATCAACGCGGGGAGCAGCGCCATCCTGCTCGAACGTCTGGCCGCCGAGCGGGATCCGGAGGTGCTTGACGTCGTGATCCACGGGCTTGGGCGTCAGGGCGAGAGCGCGGCGGTGGCGCCCCTCCTCGCAGAATTAACCGGCCCGAACGCCGCGGCTGCGGCGGAGGCCCTGGGCCGGCTCGGACAGCGCAAGGTCGAAGAAGCCAGCTCTGCGCGGGTGATCGAGCGGCTCCTCGATCTGATCGGCTCACCCGACGGTCTCCAGCTTCCAAGCCTCGGGCAGACTCGGAACGCCTCCGCATGGGCGCTCTCGCGCCTGGGCGCGACGCGGATCGCCGAGGTCGACCGGCAGCGGATGGCCGATCTGGTGCTGCTCGACAGGAGTCCCAGAGTGCGCGCGTGGGTCCTACGAGCGTGGGCCCCTGCGGCGAGCGAAGCCGAACGGGGCCGCATCCTCGCGTTGGCGGCGGAGGATCACGCCGCGGGGGTCAGGATCGCGGTGGCGCGGGCGCTCGCCCGACTCGCCACCCCGGGCGTGGAGCGAATCCTGGCGAAGCTCCTTGACGATCGGGAGGAGCCTGTGATACTGGAGGCGATCGCCGCCGCGGGTACCGCGCCCGGCGTCGAGATGGGGGAGATGCTCTCCCCCCGCTTGAAGAGCCCCAATCCACGCATCGCCGCAGCGGCCGTCGTCGCGATGGCGGCGAGAGGTGCCCTGGATCCCCGCCCGTACCTCGAGGTCAACGTGCCTGTCCCGGTGAGGGCTGCCGCCGCCGCGACGCTCCGCGACCGCAGCGAGCTCCTGAAGCTTGCCCTCGGCGACCTCGAGCCGGCGGTGCGGACCGCCGCTACCGGCACCTTGTTGGAGGCCGATCCCGGACCGAACACCCTCACCAGCCTGCTGCGGGCGAAAGATCTGGCGATCGTGGAGGCGACGGCGGACGCCCTCGCCAAGAAGCCCGAGCCCAGTCTGGAGCCGGCGCTGGTGGAGGTCCTTGGTCGGCCCGACCTCAGCTCGACGACGGCGCTCGCGACGGTGCGCGCGCTGTCCGCGCTCTATTTCTCGGGGCGGGTGCCCCGCCCGAGCCCCAACGCCGCCGCGCGGATCGGCCCCTGGCTCGGTTCGCCGGCGATGGGCACCGACGGAGCGCGGCTCGCAGGCCTCCTCAATCTCAAGCCTCCAACACCAACTCCCCTCGCTGATCCCCCTCCTCTCGCGCTGGTGGAACGGGTCCGGTCCGCGCGGGTCGTCACCGAAGAAGGAGAGTTTCGGATTGAACTTTTCCCTGACGTGGCGCCCTACACGGTCTGGAACTTCGTCAGCCTCGCCGAGACCGGCTACTTCGACGGTCTCGTGTTCCATAGGGTGGTGGCTGATTTTGTGGCCCAGACGGGTGATCCGCGTGGAGATGGCTGGGGGGGGCCCGGCTACGTCATCCCCGACGAGCTCAGCGACCTCAGCTATCGGGAGGGCGCAGTCGGCATGGCCCTGGCGGGCCCGGACACCGGCGGCAGCCAGTGGTTTGTCACCGTCTCCCCGCAACCTCACCTCGACGGCGGCTATACGGTGTTTGGCCAGGTGACCGTGGGCATGCAGTATGTTCGGGCCTTGGACCAAGGAGATCACGTAGAGCGGGTCATCATCGAGTGGGAGGGCTCCCCCCCGTCGGCACCACGAGCCCCGCGTCCATCCGGATGAGCTGCGCCGCACCCCGGAGCTCCACCTCGATCTCAGCGGCGGAGAGGTCGCCGAGCCAGGCGTACCGGGTCAGCCAGACTCCGTCTTCCGAGGGCGTACGCTCGGGTGGGCGCTCGCCGATGAGGGTCCCGCCCACCCGGAGGCGCGTCACGGCGCCCGCATCGGCCCAACGAAGCTCCACCCGGCCGAGTTGACGGCCAGCGAGCGCCGGCGGCACCGCCAGCACGAGGCGCTCGCCGTTCTCCACCGCCCGACCCACCACCATCCCGAGCTCCATCGGATCGGGGTCACGGTAGTACAACTTTGCCTCTTCCAGGACCGCACCATCCGTGTCGGCCTGGAGGCTTAGGCCCGAAGCATCCGCGACCGGGGTCGCAAAGCGGAAGGTGGTGGTGCCCCGACTGGGCACGGTCCCCAAGGTCTGGTTTCCACTAAGCCCGCGTTGGAGCAGCGTGATCGGGGTGACCACCGAGCCACTCCACACGAGCTCAACGCTGTCGAGCAGGCCGGGCACGCGCGCCGCCGGAAAACTGAGCGTCGTCTGCCGGCTCGCCGCCAGCGTCGCCTGCGGCCGGTAGTAATCATAGGGGTAGCGGGAGTCCGGGAGCCAATAGCGAACATCTACGCGTTCAACCCGACCGCTTCCGCCGACGAGCTCTATCCGACCGATCGTGGGGGCGTCGAGGAGGAGCCGAATGCCCGAGCCGGACGTGATGCTGAAGGGCAGACCACCCACTCGTACCGCGGCTGCTTCCCCGCTTTTCATCACGACATCTACGCTCGCGACGCCCTCACCTACGAGCCGGCGTGGAACTTCAACGTCGCCCTGGCCGAGCTCCAGCCCTTTCGGGGAGGCGACCGTCGCGAACCGCACGATCTCCTGCTGAAAGTCCCCTTCTGCGGGCAGCACCCGCGTTTCATAGGAGATCACGGCCGGCGCCGACCGAGACGCCGGACTCTGCGACGCCGCAGCATCATCCGGCTTTGGATCCGTGGGTCCGGGGATACAACAGGCCAGCAAAGTCCAGAAAATCAGCATACCCTGAACCGCCAGCCCGCCAGACCGGGCACGATAGCCGCATCGGACAGCGCTCGCCAGCCCTTCACTCGACCTCCGCTAAGACACGCCAGCTCATCGCTTGGACCTCGGAGGGGCCCACCAGGGGGCCGACGATGAGCACCACGAGACCGTCGTACGCGCGCAGGCGGATCGCGCTCACAGGGTCCAGGACAAGTGTCGTATTGGTACGACGGTCATCCACGAGCGCCCGCGTTCCGACCACTCTGAGCCGACCGACGAACGCGCCGTAGCCAAAACCGGCGTCCTCGACGTACCAGTCCTTCACCGAAAACAACGGACCGAACTTATTACCTTCGACTCGCACCACACAGCCTTGGAGGTAACGGATCGGCTCGGATTCCTCGTCGAGGCGCAGGCGCACCCGGGTGCCGTCATAGAGGCGCAAGTGTCGCGGGGGATCTACCAGCCCGGAGAGGTGGGAACGCCATGCGCAAGCCGGCAGGAATGCGAGTGCAAGCACCAGTGGGAGCGCCAGCCTCGTGATGAGCGGCACGCCCCTCACATACCCAGCGCGGTCGAGAAGTTGGCCGAGCCGTCGTAGACGCCGCCCGAGCCGAATGAGAGCCACTCGCCGCCGGGGAGCACACGTAGCACCCGACGCTCGACGCCATTCATGTCGCGCTCCAACAGGGCCCCGCTTCGAGCGGGCTCGAGGATCAACGCCTGCTCCGCGTCGATCCACGCGGAGGGGTGCAGACCGGCGACCTCAGATACGACCTCGGAGCGCGCGAGATCCACGAACACCATCGCGCAGCCACCTGCCTCCGGGAGGCGCACCGCGGCGTATTGCCCACCGGTAATGCCCCAGATCCGGTCGGGGGGGCTCCCGAACTGGATCACATCGCGCGCGACCGCCGGCCGACCGTTGTGCGCGCTGTGCTGAAGGTCGAGGAACAGCAAGATATTATCCGCGTCCAACACCAGTAGATGCGGAGCGCGGCTCACGAAGGAGAGCAGGCGGGCCTGGGCGTCCTGAGCCAGCTGCGGATCCGTGAGCGCGTCCTTACCCGAGTTCGGATCGATGATCTTGACCGCTCCCCGGGGCGTCACCACGCCGAGCCATGTGCCGCCGTGGGACAGCGTCATCGCCTGCGGCCACCGGAGCTCAAAGGCCCGGTTCTGGCTCATGTTCCACCAGCGACAGCCGCCGGACGGGAGCATCGACGCGACCACGCTGCCGCCGATCCCGACCGAGGGACTGCCGACGGTCTCCGGCCCGGCGTCGAACACGCGCGTCCCCTTGCGGGTCTCGAACACCAACAACGAGCCGCGTTCGGGTAGGACCGCGATGAACTGGCCCTCCCGATCCACATGAGCCTCACGGATGGTGCTTCCTACGTCGATCTCTCGAACGCGGCGATGCTGGTGCCAGAAGCCGAGCCGCGACCCGTGGCTCACCACCCGGTGGTCGGCGAAGCCCCCTACCCCGGTGACCGGCCCGGAGCTCTGTCCCTCGCCGCCGTGTAACAAGCCATCGCTGCCACCAATTCGAACTCCGGCAGGGAGCCACGCGGCGGCCCCGGTGGGCTCGGGCGCGCCGTGCCGGATGCTGCTCACCGCTTCGAGGTCGGGCAGAGTGAAGAAATGGACCGAACGCTGGCTCACGGCGCCCAGCTGCTGCCCATCGGGTGAGCGAACGACGCTCAAAAGCCCGCTCCCGCCCCGACTCACAAACGAGGACACGGAACCACCGTCTACGACCCGGAGGATGGAGATCCCGCTGGCACCGGACGCGATCACCAGGGTTCCATCGAGGGAAAAGTGAACGCGATCCGCGGCCATACGCAACCGCTCGAGCGGCACGGCCTGGTTGGAGCTGAGATCCACGAGCTGGGGCTGACCCTCGGCCGTCAGGCAGAGGATGCGGGTGCCCCGTGGATCGAACTCGAGCGTCTTCCCGCCGAAGCCTTGCCAGGCGACGAGGCGTTCTTGACGTTCGACGTCCCAGATCCGGATGAGCCCATCGGCAGAGATGCTCGCGACGCGAGCGCCCTCCGGACTGACCGCGACGCCTCGCATCGCGCGCACGCGACCGCGCGCACCCTCCCGGGCATCCTGGAACAACATACCTGCGTCAGAGGTCTGGAATACCCCGATGGTGCCGTTGTCGTCGCCAACCGCGATGAGCTTGCCGCCGCGGTTGAGCGCGAGCGCTCCGCCGATCGGAACGCCGGGTTCACCAGGTTGAAACAGTAATCCCGGGCTCGACTCGCCGCTCCGCGTGACCGCCACGAGGCCGCTCGCGTCGGCTGTGGCAAAAACCCCGCTCCAAGGGTCATACGCCGCAGCCGTGATGGCGGCGTCGTGAACGTTGGGACAGAATTGATCGACCAGGGAGGCCATGGTGCGCCTATGTAGCCGGAACTCCGTTTGGACGCCCGCCGCAGGGCCGTTTCAGAAACGCCCCTCGACCTCGACGCCCGTCGGCGTCAAGGTCGCGCGGAACGCGGCGCGCTCTCGGCTCCACAAGACCGTCTCCACCACGATCGGCGTGACGTAGGCCAACGTGCCCACGGCGCCTGCGACCCAGTTGACGCGCCGGGTCGTCAGCCAGGCGTCCGGATCGTCCACCCCACCCTCAGCCCCGTCTGCGGTACGCGTGAGCCGCAGGTAGGTGGCCCACGTCACGCTCGCGCCCGCGAGCTGGAGGCCACCGACAAGGAGACCTGCGTTGGTCTGTCCGTTTTCGAAGTACATGATCCCGCCCGGGATCAGCACCCGAGCAGGCCACCGTGGCGCCCGGGGCGGCGGCGGCTTCGGATCGGGGAGGGCCGGTGCGAGGCTGGCGCGGACCTGCTCGAAGTAGCTGCAGACCTCGGGGGGGTGCCGGAACGCATCGAGGGTGTAGGCCGGGGCCTCGGACAGCAGCGCGAGGAAGGTGTTCCTCGCCGCCTCGGATCCCTCCTCGAAGTAGAGGATGTCCCCTAGATATGCCAACGCCTCCTGCCGGACCGCGGGCGGCAGCGCCGGGCCGTCCGCGAGCAGCTCGGTCAGGCGGTCGCGCGCCGCGCCGGGATCGCCGGCCTGATACGCCTCGAGCGCGATCTCCAGCCGGCGCGGGGCATCGAGCTCCTCCGCGGGGGCGGCGGTGATCCACAAGGCGAGGAGCGTGCCGAACCACATCGGCGCCCAAGTAGCCAGCCCAGAGGAGGGGCGCACGATACATCCTTCGTTTCACGCCACGCTCGGGCGTTTCCGCGGGTTCCGCCGCGAGGAGCGCGGACCGAACGGCAAAGTGCCTTGACGCACACGTCCCGCTGGCATAAACCCGCGGCGCTTTCAGGTAATCAGGATGACCACGCTCCTTCAGCTTCAGCGCGAACTGGTCGGACAGGCCGCGGCCCCCGACTACAACCCCGGCGACGCGGTCCGCGTACACGTCAAGATCAAGGACGGGGAAAAGACCCGCGTCCAGGTCTTCGAGGGCATCGTCATCGCGATGCGCGGCGGCGGGCCGAGCGCCACGTTCACCGTCCGTAAGACCAGCTTCGGCGTAGGCGTCGAGCGTATCTTCCCGGTCTACTCCCCCTCGATCGAGAAGGTCGAGGTGAAGACCCGCCACGCTGTGCGCCGGGCCAAGCTCTACTACCTGCGGAACCTCGCGGGGAAAGCCGCGCGCCTCAAAGAGCTCGGGCGCGTCTGAGCGGCCGTCTCGGTCAGTGGGGTGGGGTCCGAGCGCTCGGCGGAGCAAGGTAAACGCGCCGCACGCACGGCCCCGCCACGCCAAACCGTCAAGCTCGGTCAGGACGGCGAAACCGCCGCCGAGGCCTTTCTGGCGACCCAGGGCTGGGTGACCCTTGCCCGCAATTGGCGCGGGAAGCGCGGCGAGCTCGATCGGATCGTCGGGCGGGGTGCCGCGCTGCGTTTTGTCGAGGTCAAGGTCCGTGATGTGAGCGACCCGTGGGCGGAGGAGGCGTGGTCCGTCGCACAACGGCTACGGGCGCGTCAGGCCGCCGAACAGTGGTTGGCCCGGAGCGAGGCCCCGCCCTGCGACGACCTCGGTTTCCTCCTGGTGCTTGCCGCATCAGACGGAAATTCCTGGAGTTTCAGGGTCATAGACGTAGATCTATAGCCCCGGCGATAGGTCCGTCGCGGCGCGGGGCGGCACGGTCGCGTCGTGTCGGTTAGCGGCGCGGGGTCCCGGAGTCTCTGATGCACGCTCTCCTCATGTCCGTCCTTCTCGCCTGTTCGGGCCCCGAGTCCACCGCCGCGTCCGCCGCCAAAGCCAGCACGCCGCCGGCGTCGAGCCCCGCAGCCGCCCCGGCCCCCGCCGCCAAAACCTCGGCGTCCCTCCCCGAAGGCGCGAACGCCGCGCTCCTCGACCCCTCACTCGCCACCGAGACCGCCCCGGCGTCCTACAAGGCCAGGTTTGACACCACCAAGGGCGAGTTCGTCGTAGAGGTGACGCGCGATTGGGCTCCAGTCGGGGCAGACCGCTTCTACAACCTGGTGAAGATCGGCTTCTTCGACGACGTGGCGTTCTTCCGGGTGGTGGACGGGTTCATGGTGCAGTTCGGGCTCTCCGGGTACCCGCAGGTAAACAGCAAGTGGCGCCCGGCAAAGATCAAGGATGATCCGGTCACCCAGAAGAACACTCGCGCGATGGTCACCTTCGCCACGAGCGGCCCCGACAGCCGGACGACTCAGGTCTTCATCAACTTCGTAGACGAGAACGTCAAGCTCGACAGCATGGGCTTTGCACCCTTCGGCACCGTGGTCACCGGCATGGACGTCGTCGACACGCTGTACAAGGGCTACGGCGAAGGCGCGCCGCGCGGCAAGGGACCGAGCCAGGGACGGATACAGTCCGAGGGGAACACCTACCTGAAAGCGAGCTTTGATAAGCTCGACTACGTGAAGAAGGCCAGCATCGTCACCGACTGAACCCGCACGACGCGCCGGAGCTCTCCGCCAGGCGAAGCACGCGCCCCCCTGAGCCGCCCGATCAGGGCGTGGTGGTGCCGGTGTCGGTCGGCGGATCGGGCACGGGACCCGCGATGTAGTAGCTGACCTCGATGTGCGAGCCGCGCGCAGGCACAGAGTCCCCGTTGAACTGGATCTGGGCGTAGTCCGCCAGGTAGGTCCAGCCGTTTGCGGGATCCTCCAGGACCAGGACGGGTTCGCCGCCCGGCTCGGTGACCTCGACCTCGATGGGGTGATCCTTGTCGAGATAGGCGGCGTGCTCAAGCTGAAACGTGGTGAGAATGCCGGAGGCAATTTCGCCAAGCGCGTCCATGATAGGCGAATAATCTGCCTCGCAGATGTCTGCTCGAACGCCGGCCATCACCGCGATGACGTCCCAGTACCGGCTGCCCGGCACCGCCTGATCGCAGGAGACGGCCTGCTCCAGGCCCACGATGCCCGACACCCGGATGCGGCTCGGGTCCGCTTTGGTGGCGCGGAGGTCCGCCACGATGTCGGACACCGAGCTCAGCTGCTCCCACTGCTCGTAGCAGTCGGCGCCGTTGGCCGTGCTACCCAGGCGACCGCCGTCGGAGCAGTCGTTCTCGTCCGACAGGATGACGATGCTGAGCAGGGCGTCAGGACGTAAGAAACCCGCGTTGCGGGTGTCCGACAACGGCGGGCTGACTGCGCTTAGCGCCGCTTGCAGGCCCTTCTCCTTGTCGGACCCGTTGGTGCCTTGCAGCACGCGCGCCCGGAACTGGTCAGAGTAGGTACAATCGGATGAATCTCCGTCGCTGCGGCACTCCGAGGTGATGAGCGGCGGGTTGCCGATGAGCGCGCCGGCGTTGGGGTTGTCATCGTCCATGTCGGTGTTGACCACGCCGAGGTGGAAGTCCATCTCGGTGGTCTCGAGCCGCGCCAGGAAGTCGTTCGCCCCGGAAGCTACGCTCGCCTGCTCGTTGGCCATCGACACGGAGTTGTCGATCACCCACAAGATGTCGACCTCGTTGGAGGGGGCCTGTTCAAACTCGTCGGTGGTCTGCGCCCGCCCGAAGTTCGTGTCCGAGCAGCCTATCGACAACACCAGGACCAACGGCCAGGCTGACATCTACACCTCGTCCTCCCACCATAGCGGGCCCCGACCCGGGTCGCCACGCCGCGGGGCGCACCGGGTCAGGGCAGGAGATAGAACTCGGACAGGCACAGATCGTTGTACTCCGAGCCTTTCTTGACCACGGTGAAGGTCAGCTTGACCTTGGAGGTGCTGCGGCTGGGGAAACTCAGGGTCTGTTCGGCGACCGTGTCCTTGATGGTCAGCGTCTCCGTGCTGCCGTCGTCGAAGGTCAGCGTCGCGCCATTAGCCCGGTTGGTCTTCATGAAGTAGGAGAACGAGTAGGCGTTGCCGTTCCGCAGCACGACCTTCGAGACCGGCGTCGGCCCGGCGAAGGTGTACTCGACCCACTGGTTGGTCCCGTCGCCTTTGGGATCGTTTTCGCACCACATCGAGTCGAGGATCCCGTCCGTCGTGTTGTCCACCTCGTAGTCTCCGTCGTTATCGGCCGGAAAGGTGCTGGAGGCCTTGTAGGCGGTGGGCCGGACCCAAACATCGGGGTTGGCATCCAACAGCCGCACCTCAGCGATCGCCGAATCGTTGAAGGTGCTGCCGTTGTAGATGCCCTTGATCTTGAGCTTGACCGTGCTCGTCCTCTTGGGTGCGGCAAAGGTCAGGGTCTGCGCTTTGAACTCGTCGTTGAGGTTGAAGTCCTGAGTGCTGCCGTCAGAGAACTCCACGACCAACAGCTTGGCGCGATTGTAACGGCTCCAGTAGTTCTGGGTGTACCAGAAGCCACCCCACACGGTGAGACCCGTGAGGACCTTCTCCCCGCCCAGGTCGGCGGTGATCGAGGCGCCCAGGCCGCTCCCTTCGTCTCCCTCGACCCACGCGGTGGACTGTTTCCCATCCCCCACGTTGGCGGCCGAGTAAGTGAAGCCATCGCCGTCAGCGGCAGAGGAGGTGGAGGTCCAGGCTACAGGTTTGACCACTGCGGCGTGGGCGGCGAAAAGGAGGGCCAGGGACAACATCGGACGGTGCTCCGGGGCGGGTGGGTGCGGAATCTGTTCGAGGACGACGCCCTCGTCAAGGACCTTCAGAACGTGGAGTCGAAAGTGACGCGGGCGCCGTCGAAGCCGGGGAGGTTGCGGCACTGACCGCCAGCGCAACGGATGCCAGCGCGATACGCCCCGTAGAAGGCCTTGATCACGCCGGACGGCCAGGGACGGAACTGAAGCTCTACCGCGCCGTAGAAGTCCTCAGCGAGGTTGCCCTCGCTCGTGACGAGCGGGTTGGACGAGTAGTCGGAGTAGAGCACCAGCGCCAGCGGCTCGAGGATTGAGGCCGTGATCGAGCCGGAGAGATCGACGAAGTCGTGCTGGGCGCTCGCGACCTGACCGGCCAGGTTTTTGCCCCACTGGAACGCCGAGCTGTTGATCGCCAGCTCGAGCTCGTGGCCCAGGATGGGGGTGGCGAAGGCGACGTCGAGGTGCTCCAGCCGGTCGCTCCCATAGTCACTATCGCGAATATCCTGCCGATAACCGGCATTTGCCAGGATATGCGTGGGGCCGCCCGTCCACTGGAAGCCGGCTACCGGGTGCAGGATGGTCTCCGGGGTCTGGTTGAAGTGGAGACCTCCGCTCGCGGCCGTCTCTTCGTCCCGGAACACGCCGAGGGCGAGCGACGGTACGGTCAGCGTCGCGCCGGGCAACGTCACATCCACCTTGGCGCGGCCGCCGTAGATGTTGTTGGAGTTGACCGCCGCCGCGCTGTCCTCGGTAATCACCCGCTCGTACTCCAGCGTAGGCCCGGCGGTGAACTCGTAGCGGCCTCCGGTGAAGCTCGCGACGTTGATCCTCTCAGTATCCTTGTACCGTTTGCCTTCGACGAGGATGGACAGCGGGCCGCGCCAGGTCGTGATGCTGCTGTAGACCGCGTAGCCCTGCTTCACGGGGATGTCAGGATCCTGGTAGAAAAAACCGTCCCCCTCGAGGTAGACGTCGAATCCGCCCACCCCCATGAGCTCCACGGCGCCGCCCGCGCTCGCCGCGCTCAGGGGCGCGGAGTAATGTGAGGGCGAGAGCCCGGTCTGGTCGGCAAGTTGGAACAGGGCGCCATGCGCCGAGAGGTTGGCCGGGCCCAGGGCATAACGGGCCACCCGCAGCGCGCTGACCGCGTGGCCGTCGTTCGCCGCCAGCGAAAAATTGGGGTTCTCCAACGCCACCTGCTGGGGGTTGGTCAGGCCGCCGGCCGCGAGCAACTCCCAATCCCCGAGCTGAACCGTACCTTGGAGGCCCAACAAGGAGGTGTCGATGTCGATGTCGGTGTTCTTGACCACGTTGAGCGCCAACCCGCGCCCAAGTGCAACATAGCCGTCCCCGACGACGACCCGCGCCGGGCCGGGACGTGCCTCCAACGACACCTTTTCCAGTGAGATCAGCGCGTTCGGTGAGAAGGAGGAGAGCTCGGGCTGGAGGAGGTCCCGCTCCTGCACCAGCGCCCCGTCGAGCTTGTAGGCGTTGGAGAGGAGCGTGACCGCGTCGAGCTGCAATGAGAGCGTGACCGCCTGGCTGCCGCCCGCGAGGTTGATACGGTTGACCACCTCGACGTAGTCGAGCACCGACTCCGCGAGCTCGGCCTCGAGGATCGGGTCAGCCACACGATCCTGGAGCGAGTCGGGGCTGTCATACCAGCGGATTCTCAAGACCTCCGAGCCGTGACCGCCCACCGATCGACGCCAGGCCGGCGGTGCCGTTTCCGGGGCAACGTCGCCCGCGGCGGCTGGATCGGCGGCCGCGGACTCCGGTTCTGCCGCCCACGCCGCGGCGGCGAGCCACCAGCCCATCACGGGGTTCCGAGCGCCGCGAGCACCTTCGTCCGGAGCTCCACCTCATCACCCGCGTTGTAGCCGGAGTGGCTGTACACCATCTCCCCGGCGGAGTTGATCAGCACCGTAAACGGCAGGACCTTGTTGGGATTGTAGAGGGACACCACTGAGGACTGCGTGTCGAGGAGGACCGGGTAGCTCAGCTTCTTCGAGTAGACGAGCGGCTTGACCATGGAGCTGGAACGGGCGTCATCGGTCGCGATACCCACGACGGCGAGCCCCTGACTGCCGAGCTCGGCGTGGAGAGCCTGCAGGTGGGGCATCTCGACCTGGCAAGGATTGCACCACGTGGCCCAGAAGTTGACCAGGACAATCTTGTTGTTTTTGCGGAGCTCAGACAGCGAGACCGACTTCGAATTGATGTCTCGCAGGGTGAAGTCGGGGGCCACGGCGGCCCAGGCGAGCGGCGCAATGACCAGCACGAGCAGGGCGGCGAACGAACGGAGAAGGGACATGAGGAGCTCCGGAGCGCGAGGCGGTGCTTATCCCAAACCCGGCGCGCTGGGCACGATTCCCAACGCAGCGCTCCACATTTGGAGCCGCTCCGGGCCCCGTTCGCTCCGCTATCGACGGGCGTCCCGGTTATCGGTCGCCATGGCCCTCATCCCACTCTGGACGCTCACCGTCGATCCGCTCACGACCGCGATCGGCTTCGTACATCTCCAGGTTGAACGCACTCTCGGCGAGCACGTGTTCGTCTACGCCGGCCCCAGCCTCCGGCTCTACG